>CAYROW010000025.1:0-12293 GCA_964425965.1 uncultured Gammaproteobacteria bacterium | reverse complement strand
GAGCAAGAGCCTTTTAAGCTCGTGGTCGTGGGTTCGATCCCCACCCGGCGCACCAAAAAATCCCCACAAAACGTTGGGGATTTTTTGTAAGCCGAGAGAAAACAAACTGTATTTCTTTTATGCAATCAAAAACCCCGTCGCACCAGCGAGACGTGCCGCTGGCGGCGGGGTCTTCGTGGTTGACGGGGTCGCGTCAGGCGGCGGAACGGAGGATTCGTTCCAGGCCGTCGTAGAAGGCGTGGAGCTGCTTGAGAGTCGACATGAACCCTTTCTCCAGTTCACGACGATCTTCGTCATGTTTTGGTGCTGCATCGACGATTTCGCCGAGCGTTGCGACGCGTGCGGTCGGGCGTTGCGTGAGAAATAGTACATCCTCAGGCGCGAGATCGTAGTAGCCCATCGTAACGAACGCTTTCTTCTCGCCGGGGATAATTTGAGCATCCATCGCGATTTTCAGGGCAAAGATTCCGCCCAACGCGCCGAATGCGTCGAACGTCCGGCCGCCGATGATGTGCTCAACGAGTGCATCGGTTTCGTGGTTCTGAAGACTCGCGAGGGCGAGCTCCGTTTCCCAGGATTCCGGTTTCGTTCCGTTAGCGAGGAGACGTGCCATCTTGGCGAACTCCTGCTTGCGGGACATTTCAGCTTCGAAGAGCGCGTTCAGGACGTCCGCGTGCTCAGCGAATCCTTCCCGCCTGAGCATACGCAGGGTGGTTTCCGGCCAGTGCCAGCACGCCGCGTGAAGCGCGGCCATTTCCCGCAGGTAGCGGTTGAGTATTTCCGGCGGGAACTTGCGCGAGGCGAGGAGCGTGAAGGCGTCGTGATGCATCGCGGGGTGTTCGATGAGGAGAGGGAGAAGGAACATGAATCACCGTGGTGGCCGGAAAACGCTACCAAAGTTTTGCGAATTTGTCGACAAACATGCGCTATACTTCTCTCATGTCTTCACTCTTACCATTTCACGCCATTGAGGCGCATGACGCGCTTCTTTCGTTGCGTTCCTCTATGTCGGGGCTATCGTCGGCAGACGCACGAAAGCGTTTGCAGGACGCAGCATCTTGGAGTGTTACTCCGCCAAAACCACAAAGTATTTTTTGGCTGCTGTGGAAGCAATGTCGTAGTCCATTTATTGTCATTCTTAGTTTCGCGATTGGCATTTCGTGCTGGACGGGAGAATACGTTGATGCCGCGGTGACGCTTGCTATTGTGTTTGCGAATATTGGGCTTGGATTTTTTCAAGAATTTCATGCTGACCGTGAGTTTTTTGCGTTGCAACAGTATTTACCAAAGCGCGTCACGGTGCGTCGGGACGGTGTCAGTGTCACAATCCCCGCAGAAGAGCTTGTTCCTGGCGATATTGCGCTCTTTCGGGCTGGGCAGAATATTGTTTGTGATGGCCGACTTCTTGAATCGACGCATTGTTTGGTGAATGAAGCTGCGCTTTCTGGAGAGTCTGCGGCTGTCGAAAAACAATCGGCGGTGTGTATTGCGACTATTGGTATTTTTGCGCGAACAAACATGGTGTATGCGGGGACATCCATGATTTCCGGTCAGGCGACGGTTCTTGTGACTGCACTTGGTTCGCAGACCGAATTTGGAAAAATTGGTGCAATGACCATGGGGGTTATTGATCATGAAACTCCGCTTGAGGGAGAAATGAACCGTGTTTCACGATTTTTAACGGTTATGGTGCTTGCGCTTGCGACGGTGGTGTTTTTTGCGGCGGTACTCCGTGGTGATGCATTGATGTTTGCGGTTTCACTTGCTGCAGCGCTCGCGATTGCTGCGATTCCTGAAGGGTTGCCAATGACGCTGACCGTTTTGCTCTCTGCCGCAATGCGACGCATGTTTCATCGCGGGGTATTGGTGCGACATTTGAACGCTACTGAAGCTTTGGGTTGCGTCAATGTATTGTGTGTCGATAAAACCGGAACGCTGACAACCGGTGTGATGTCGATCGTCGAGGTTCGCACTCCGCTCTCGGTAGTATCTTCCGACGATGTAGCGCGGTCAGACCTTTTTCCTGCATTGGGATGTTTTGCGACGGTTCACGAGGAGACGGGTGATGGTGCATTTGCCGGTGCCGCGACCGCTGACGCAGTCATGCGGTATGTTCGCGATCTTTCAGGGTCGCAGAAGGTAGCTTCTGCTGCGACTATTCCATTCGACCCCGCGTATCGGATGAGCGCATGCTTGTTGCCCGGCGGAGATCGTGTGGCATATGTCATGGGCGCTCCTGATGTTGTACTTGAGCGTTGTGATATTCATGATGTTGAACGCGCGCAAACGCTAAAGGTTATTGAGACCATGGCTGCTCGCGGCCTTCGTGTGATTGCTGTCGCGTCAGTATCGCTAGGGAGCCGCGCCTTTTCACTCGACGCATGTACCGATGGAAAACTTTTGGGACTGCTCGGTATTGAAGATCCGTTGCGAGAAAGTGTCCCTTCGGCGATTGCTGATGCCTCTCGCGCGGGAATTCGTACCATCATGATGACCGGCGATCATCCAGAAACTGCTCGGAACATTGCGATGCAGGCGTTTGGCACTTCTGATGTCGCTGTTACGCTTGGTTCGGATTTTGCAGCAATGCCCGAATCTGATCGTTTGCGTGTCGCGATGGATACAGTGGTTTTTGCACGAATGCTTCCGGAACATAAACTGCTTGTTGTTGAGGCGCTCCATGCACACGGGATGCGTGTCGCAATGACCGGTGACGGTGTGAACGATGCTCCAGCACTGAAGGCTGCTGACGTTGGTATTGCGGTTGGGCATGCGACAGAGGTTGCGAAGGAGTCGTCGGACCTGGTGTTACTCGATGGAGATTTTCATAGCATCACCTTGGCAATCGCTGAAGGGCGGACAGTGTTTACGAACGCAAGGAACGTTACGATTTTTTTACTGGCGCTTGGGTTGGGCGAAACATTTGGCGTTCTTGTCGCGTTCCTTTTTTCGTTACCGCCATTTCTGACGCCGCTCCTTATTTTGTGGCTGAATGTGGTGACCGATGGAATTCCAGCGATTTTCTTCGCGTTTGAGGGTGCTGATCAGCGAGCGATGTTTGAGAATCCTCGTTCGCCTGGTGACGGTTTAGTGTCGCCAGACGTCCGAAAATTCTTGTATTTTTCGTCGGTCGTTCTCCTTGTCGCGCTTTCTGGATTCCTTGCGTTTGTTCGTTTTTCCGAAATAGACGCCTCGACGGCACTCACGATGGGATACGTCTCTATTGGTACATTGGGACTGTGTTTCATTTTCGTCACACGATCGCTGCGAGCATCGATGACACAGAACATGTTTGCCAAAACGCCGTTATGGATTGGTGCTGCGGTTGGCGCGCTTTTTCTCGTCTTACCATTCCTTCATGCGTCGCTTCGTGCGTTCTTTGGCTTAACGACGCTGACGTTGCCAATGCTTGGCGGCGTTGCGTTTACGGTTCTTTGCGTCATTTTGCCACTTGATATCGCCAAGAAATGGCTCGTGCACCGCGCGACAACGTCGAATTTGATATCATGAGAACACTATGGATCTTTCCAGTATCCACAATTTTCAAGACGCGGTCGTGACGGTGATGGGTTTGGGTCGATACAAACGCGGAAGTGGCATGGGGGCGACAAAATGGCTCGTGCGGCATGGCGCACAGACGGTTATTACTGATCTAAAAAACGCCGACGAATTGAAGGAGTCGGTGACGATCATCATGGATTGGTATCGTCGATATCGTGAACTCTATCCTGACCGTACGCTGTATCAACCGGTGTTTGTCCTTGGAGAGCACCGCGAGGATGATTTTGTGAACGTTGATTGTGTGGTGCAGAATCCGGGTGTGCCGAGCGAATCCGAATATATTGTCGCTGCAAAAGCCCAAAACGTCCCTATCGAATCTGATGTGAGTTTGTTTTTCCGTTTTTATCAGCAACCAGTTATTGCGGTAACCGGGACAAAGGGAAAGACAACGACAACGCTTCTTCTTGGAGAGATGATGAAACGTAAAGACGAGAAGACGGTTATCGCAGGAAACGTGAAAGTTTCACCGCTTGAACACCTTGATGAACTCATTGAGGAACCGAATGCGATTCCTGTTGTTCTTGAGCTTTCATCGTGGATGCTTGAATCGTTGCCGCAAACATTCACCGATATTCACCGTGGTCCGTTCATTGCGATTCTGACAAACGTGTATCCGGACCATTTGGACCGTTACCCTTCATTTGATGCATACGTCGCGAGCAAGCGCATTATTTTCGAGCATCAAACTCCAGATGAGTACACGCTCCTTAATGCCGATCACGAACTTGTACAGAGCATGGCACCTTTGGTGAAAGGGAAGTTGTTCTGGTTTTCGAAAACGCCGCGTGAGGAGAACGGGTGTTACATGAAAGACGGCAACGTGGTGTTCCGCAAGAACGGCGTTGAAACCGTTGTTATTCCTGTTACTGATATTGCCTTAAAAGGCGATCACAATGTTGAAAATATTCTTTCGGCAACATGCGCAGCCATGCTTTCTGACGTTGCGGTGAGTGATATTGCTGATGTTCTTCGGCATTTTGAAGGCGTCGTCGATCGACAAGAGATGGTACGCGAAGTTGATGAAATTACGTATATTAATGACACCGCGGCGACAGGGCCAGATGCGGTTATTGCGGCGCTTCGTCGATTTGGTACTGATAAAAAAGATATCGTGCTTATTGCCGGAGGTGTGAATAAAAAGCTTGCATATGAAGGGCTGGCGGAGGAAATTGTGAAGGCGTGTAAAGCGGTATTTCTTTTTCCTGGCGATGCGTCGGATTTATTGAATACCGCCATTCATGGTCGAATTCCAGTGACTATGGTGAAAAACATGAAAGAAGCGGTTCAGGGTGCTCACGCCGCGGCTGTTCGCGGTGATACCGTTCTCCTTTCTCCTGGTGCCGCAAGCTTCAATATATTCCGCAACGAATTCGAACGCGGTGAACAGTTTCGGGAGGAGGTTCGAAATCTGTAATCGCTCGCCATTCTCCTATGTCCATACTTCGCAAGATAAAATCTGTTGTTCCTGCTCCGATGATTACAAACTATCATCATGCGCTCGCGAGCCTTGCGGAAATCGTTTACCGCCATCCGTCAAACGAGATGATCGTGATTGGTGTGACGGGAACAAACGGCAAATCATCGACGGTGAACTTTTTGGCGCAAATTCTTACTACGCTTGGTTACACGGTTGGATACACATCAACGGCAGGATTTAATATTGCGGGGAAGGATGTTGTCAATACGATGAAAATGACCATGCCAGGACGGTTCACGTTGCAGCGACTCCTTCGTTCCATGGTGAATGCTGGATGCACGGTCGCAATTGTGGAAACGTCGTCGCAAGGCTTAATTCAGCATCGGCACATTGGGATTAACTATGACGTTGCGCTGTTTACAAACCTTACGCCCGAGCATATTGAGGCGCATGGCGGATTTGAGAACTACAAAAAAGCGAAGGGTATTTTGTTTCAGCACCTGACGGCTCGATCAAAGAAAACGATCGGAGGGAAAACGATTTCAAAGGTGAATGTAGTGAATGCCGATGACGAGCACTCGGCGTATTTCGGATCGTTTCGTGCAGACCGGCATATCGCATTCGGTATGAGCGGAATGCCAAGCGCGGACCGGCTTGTTGCATACGTGGAACATCATGATCGGCAGCGTGGCGTGACGCTTTCGGTGAACGGTATTGAGGCATCGCTTGCACTTGCGGCGGATTTTGAGCATAAAAACGCGCTTGCGGCTGTTGCTGGTGCGGTGGCGATTGGGGTATCGCTTCAGGATGCGATGCGCGCGGCGGGCTCTCTTCATTCGGTGCCGGGACGGTTTGAGATGATTGATTGCGGTCAGCCATTTACCGTTATTGTGGATTACGCGTATGAGCCATTTGCGTTGTTGGCGCTCTATCGATCGCTTGCACCATTGCGATCAGGACGCGTCATTGGGATTCACGGCTCTGCAGGTGGCGGACGTGACGTTGCTCGTCGAACAGAAATTGGACGAGTCGCCGCACAAAACGACGATATCGTTATTGTGACGAACGAGGATCCGTATGACGAAGATCCGCGAGCGATTATCGACGCGGTTGCTTCTGGGGCACGCGCACATGGAAAAGTTGATGGGGAGACGTTGTTTACCGTCGATGATCGTCGCGAAGCAATCGCCAAGGCGATGTACTTTGCGAAAGCGGGAGATATTGTACTCGTGACCGGCAAAGGATCAGAGCCGGTGATGGCGGTTGCTTCCGGAAAAATTCCATGGGACGACCGAGCGGTTGTTCGCGATGTACTCAAAGAGCGTGGATATATAGCACTATGAGACAACGAAAATTTTTTACGCTCGAGCCTGACGAGGAATTTCTTGGCGTGATCCGTCCGAGTTTGTGGACCTTGTCGCCGCGTATTCTTTCGGCGTTGGTGTGCGTTGTATTCCCGTTTGCATTTTGGTCGTCGCTTCTTGCGCTCGGTGTGTTGTTTGGTGGAGTACTCGGCGCGACGTCGTGTATTGTCGGAACTTTGGTGCTGCGCGATGTCCGAAGACACTATTTAGAAAATGGAATATATCTTACTTCGCAACGAGCGATTGACGTTTATGCGCGCCGTCGATCATTTCGTGTAACCGAACTTCCGTGGAAGAGTGTTGAGAATGTTGCGGCAATGTACCGGGGTATTCCGTCGATGATCGGATACGGTCACGTGTGTATTCGTGGCGCTGATACGGATGGATTCTCGTTGGTGATCGGTCCGGTGTGGAAGCCTGATCTTCTGATTCCTGTGCTTCCGTCACTTAAGGTACAATAAGGGAGAATATGGTTAGTGATCGCCCGATTCGCCATCGTTCTCCGTTTCGTTTTGCGGTGATTCTTCCCGTGGTGTTATTGATATTGGTTGGATTCGGATTCGGTGAGGAATATTTGCGAAATAAAGAAATCGAAGCGCAGATTGCGGAAATGCAGCAGGAAAACGCCAAGCTCGACGCGGATCGTCTGGCGTCATTGCAGCTTATTGATACGCTTTCAAGCTCGTATTACGTCGAAGGCGAGGCACGGAAAAATGGAATGGGAAAGGAGGGGGAGCAACTCATTATTGTTGAGGGTCAGAGTGCGGCAAATTCGGAGCCGCAGACTGCTGCTTCAACAGATGATATTCCGAATCCGCTCAGGTGGTATGACTACTTTTTCGATCATGAGGCGTTCGCACAACTTGGAGGCCTATGACCGTGGTATGGCATCACGAACATCGGGTGCATGAACGATACGTCGCTCCGGAGCGCTCTCGAATTATTTCTTTTCTTGCGCTCGCGATTGTTATTCTTGGTGTTGTGTTTGCGGGCGGATGGTTTTTTTGGAAAGGATGGAGAAGCGGAGTATTCCCACCGGTTGTTGAACGTACGCTGTATGTGCCGATTGGTTTTGCTGATGGTCATGTGTTGTGGTTTCCGGGCGCAGCGCGTTTAGCGCGGGGTATTGCGGCGGCAGACGGGCGATCTGCGGTTTCTGAGGCGGACTACGCGCAAGCACTTGATGCGTTGGTTCGACGAAATGCATTGGAAGATCTCGCGAACGAGGAAAATGTCTCGGTATCAAATGCCGACGTCGCTGCAGCAATGGACTGGACGGATGACATTCGAGCATTTGAAACGCTTGCAGGTTGGAGCGATAGTGAATATCTCAACACGATTGAACGCTCTTTTGTCCTTTCAAACGCTGTTGAGAATGCGATTCTTGCCGATGAATCACTTCAGGCGAAGGCGCATGAACGCATGACAGATATTCAATCAAAGCTTGCGCTTGGAATTTTGTTTGAGGACGTTGCGAAGGAATATTCAGAAGATCCCGTTACTGCGCAAATTAAAGGAAGTTTCGGGTACGTACTTCCTACAGAGGTTGATGCGGCGTTTGCCCCGGTATTTTCTTTGCCAAAAAACACCGTGTCTGACGTGATCACCGGTGCAGACGCGTACTGGATTCTCCGCGTCGAGGATGCGGTTCCCGACGAACATGGGACGCGTTACCTTTTAAGAGGGATTGCAATAAAAAAGGCGACGCTTGCCTCGGTCCTCGACGATCGAGTTTCGGCGGTAACGCCACATCTGTTGGTGAAATAGCGGTGTATTCTTCGCTTTACGCCTGGGAAGGATCATGATATAAAACTGCCCGCGTGCAGGAGTAGTTCAGTGGTAGAACGTCTGCTTCCCAAGCAGAAGGTCGCGGGTTCGATCCCCGTCTCCTGCTCCAACATTTTGCCACTTTAGCTCAGCCGGTAGAGCAATGCTTTCGTAAAGCAGAGGTCCCGGGTTCGATTCCCGGAAGTGGCTCCAAAAAACCCTCGATCCTATCGGGGGTTTTTTGTTTCAAGTACAATAGAAGCAGTATGAAAAAAACACCACAAAAGCTCCCCTTTTTCCGTCGGCTCGCGATTCTCGTTCCGCTCCTCCTGTTGGCGGGTATTGCTGCAATGCGAGCAGTTGAGCTTCATGAGGCGCGCGTTGGGCATCCGCTATCGATGGCAATAAACCGACACGTCGAGAACGTAACGTGCTCGGGGAAGTGTACCGGCGCTGTGCTCGTGAGTGATCAGGAGCCTGACGTGCGCTATTACGATAGCGCGACAGAAACTCCGTTGTGTTCAGAGGCGGTTCTTTGGGCAAATACAAATGGCCGAGAAGATCAGGTGGTTTTTGGTGGGTATGAATTTGTGAACGGCTACCAAGTTAATCTACGAACGCAAACGTTCGGGCTCGATGTGCTTACTGGAAAGGACATTGAATTCACATTACCAGACGATGATCTATTTACGGCGCGCATTGCCGATACGGGGGAGTGGAACTTGCTCGATTCTGTGGTGTGCAACGAATTGATGTGCTCAGGATTAACGCGAATTTTTACTGATCGTGATGCTGGAAGGGTGAAATTGTACGATTCGTGCGATACATCAGCGGATCACGTCAAAATGTACACGCTGTACCAGGCGCCGGAGGTTCACGGGCCAGACACTGATGACACGTATCGCGTCGATGTTGGACTTCGCGCATTGCCAAGCACAGGATCGACGACCGGCATGGTGGACGGCGTAGGGTTTACGCGTGTTTACGCATCGTCTGAGCTTACTGACGATGTTGTTCACGTCGTTGCCGATGTCGGTGACGCGACGTTCGAGTTCGATTTGGTGAAGGATGTTGAATAGCGAAACGAATCAACGGGTGGCGCTGAGGGAGGCCCCCGTACGGAGCGCAACGAGCGCCGTAGTACACGATGATCGTCGATGAAGCGACGCGCGCGGTGAGCACCGTAACGGGGTCCGAGGCGACAGGACCCGTTGATGAGTGAGTGAAGCGCTGAGCGCGGCGAAGAACCATGTACCCGAGTCACCAGCGAGCGATATTTTGCGTGCTATAATTCTCTACATGATCACGTTCAAAAACGTGACAAAAGAATATCCGCCAAAAACACACGCGCTTGCTGGTGTGAGTTTTCGTATTGAGGCGGGGGAGTTTGTTTCTATTACGGGTCAGAGTGGATCGGGAAAGAGTACGGTTGCAAAAATGATTTTTGCCGAAGAAAAACCGACGAGTGGCCATATTCACATTGGCGACTGGGATATTTCGAACATTCGACATTCAGATGTTCCTATTCTTCGTCGTCAGATCGGCGTGGTCTTTCAGGACTTTAAGTTGCTTCCAAAGAAAACCGCATTTGAGAATGTCGCGTTCGCGCTTGAAGTTGCTGGCGAATCAACAAAGCGCATTCGTGAGGTAGTGCCACATGTTTTAAAAATTGTAGGGCTTGGAGAAAAGGGTGACAGATATCCGCGTCAGCTTTCTGGTGGTGAACAGCAACGTGTCTCGATTGCTCGCGCGCTCGTTCATCGACCAAAGATTATTGTTGCTGATGAGCCGACGGGAAACCTTGATGCAATTACTGCACGTGAGATTATTGAGTTATTCACTCGTATTAATGATTTTGGTACAACGGTCGTTCTCGTCACACATGATCGCGATATCGTGAACGGCTTGCATCGACGGGTGATTACGCTTCGCGACGGAAAGGTGTCGTCTGATGCCGAAAAAGGCAAGTATCTTCTTTCGTAATGTATGCGCTCATTCTTCCGCATTATCCGGTTTGCCTTACAGAGCATGATGCGGAATTTTTGGTTGTCGTTTGTGACCGTGTCAGTATTTGTCCTAACACTGGTAACCGTGAATGCGGTTATTGTCTTGAATGTTCTTGCAAACGCGTCGGTGAAGAGCGTTGAAGGGCGCGTGCAGGTGACGGTGTACTTCACATCTGATGCATCGGAGAGCACGGTAAAAAACGTCCAAAGTTATTTGCTCGGACTCTCGCAAGTAAAAGACGTTTCGTACGTTACGGCCGACGAAGCCCTTGCGCAATTTAAAGAAAATCATCAAAACGATCCGGTTATATTGGCGTCACTTGATGAAGTTGACGGCAACCCACTTGGTCAGGCATTGAAGATTCGCGCATATAACGCGGGGGATTTTCCATTCGTTCTTCAGGCGTTAGAGACGCCGGAGTACGCGCCGTTCATTAAAGACAAAAATTACAACAATTACGAATCCGCGCTTCGAGTGCTCAGCGATTTTTCCGAAAAAGTTCGCCTTGGGTTCCTTATTCTTGCATTGTTCTTTGGCTTTATTGCGACGTTGATTGTGTTTAACACCATTCGGGTTGCAATTTACGTTCATCGCGACGAAATTGGCATCATGAAACTTGTTGGCGCAAACGATTGGTTTGTTCGCGGTCCATTCTTGTTCGAGTCTATCTGTTACGCCTTCGTTGCGACGCTCGTTATGGGGGTTCTTCTTTCCGCATTCCTTACTTTTGCAAATCCGGCGATTGTTGCGTTCTTCCAAGGCGTCGACGTCGATCTCATCGCGTACTACACGACAAACGCGCTCCCGATGTTCGGTGCGCAGTTTGGCATTCTTGCGTTCCTTGGGCTTGGTACTACTGCATTTGCGATGCGCCGATATTTGCGTGTGTAAGGTTACTTCACTTTCCAGTTAATTGATGGAAAAATCTGTACTTCTTTCATCATCTCACGGCGATGCTCTGAGATTTCTTTTGTAAATTCCGCAATGAGTTCGGCGCGTTTCGCTTGTTCAGCCTCGTAAAGTCTAGCAACCGCAATGTCGTCTGCGAGTATTTCTGTGGTGACGCCGAATTTTGCATAAAATACAGACCATCCGGCGATCCACTCTGCTTTATCGAGCGTCCATTCGTCTTTGTCTCCCATCTCGAGGCTGTCCTCGAGCTGTGTGAGGGCTTCTTTTGCTTTTCCCTCTTCAAGAAGCGTCCGTGCCTCAGCGAGTCGGTCGCGACGGTTGAGATCAAGGGATACGAGAAGGTTGGTTGGTCCAACGAATTCGCCGCTACTCATGTATGCTAAATCATGATGTTTGTTGATGATGTTTGGGACTTCAGGATTTTTATAGCTGACATCATCTAGCGCAAGGAGCTCCCCTTCAATTTCAGAGTCGTGGTACATTAAAAAATGCGTTGCTTCGTGCATGACGAGTTCGGCGTCCCAGTGCTCTTCTTCGTCAGAGTTGAGGACGATGTAGTTGTCCGAAAGATCGGTTGGTGTGAAGTCTGCAGGAGAATGGAAGCCGATGGCATTTTTATCACCTCCGTACATTGTTGATGTTGGTCCAACGTAAATAGCGCCATGATCTCGATAGTAGTGGAGAGCGTCTTGGGCCCTTTCAATATCAGCGATCATTGCTTCAGGATTATCGACTTCGCCGTGTGCATCGACCCATCCTCCATCCATGGAACGAATGATTTCTTTCACCAACGGTGTTGCTTCGTCGGCGATATCGATGAGATATTCAATTTTTTCTGCCTGTTCGTCGTCTGGCTTGCTTGTTCCTTCCGGTGGCACTCCGCATCCGCTTATTGCGAGTGTTGTTGGGAGAATGACGCGTTTTGTGAGGCCGGACAGAGAATTCATGATAGTCATAGTGATGGTATTGTACCGTATATTGATGGTTCTGCCGTTTTGCGTTACACTTCGCTCCGTTCAGCTTGATAAGGATTTTCTTATTTCAGACCAGTTTCGGTGCGTCAGGAGCAAAGTTCGCGAGGCGTACTTTTTGGTACGTTGAGCGAATTTGCGACGCAGCAAGCCGAAAATGGGCGAAATAAGGATATTCTTCTTTCCGGGATCGTCTAACGGCAGGACAGCGGCCTTTGAAGCCGTGAACCGTGGTTCGAATCCACGTCCCGGAACCATCACGGAACGTTCCTACATGACCGGAATGCTTCGTGA
>CAYROW010000024.1:1828-12766 GCA_964425965.1 uncultured Gammaproteobacteria bacterium | reverse complement strand
AAACACCCCGCCGATCGCGAGACCGGCGGGGGTCTCAGCACATCGTGCGGGGTGTCGTTCAGAGGTACGCGACGTCGATGAGGGTGGTGCCCTTGAGATTCGACGGAAGCGGACGGTTCCCCCAGAGGCCTTTGCTTCCTCGGGGAGGGGCGTCATCATCATCGAATTCATCGGTCTGTCGCCGGGGTGCTGGCTTCGGCTGCTCCGGCGTGGTGCAGGCCTTGCAGCTGCCGTTCGCCTCGACGGGTCCGTTGCAGGTGATGCAGATCATGGGTTCTCCTGATCAGACGTAGCTGAAGGCGGCGTCTTGGTGTCCGCCGTGGGGCCGATCCACGATGACCCCCTCGTGGATGAGCGAAGGACGCGGAAGCTCTTCTGCGGGGATTTCCGTTCGAACCGCCCGAGGGGTAGGTGGGACCGCCACCGTCGGGACGCTCGATTTCGACGAGCGGCACTGCGGACAGGGCATTCCGTCGGTGGTCATCACCGCGGGGTGGAACCGGCAGGTGCCGGTTCCGGCGTGGTCGAGACCGGTGGAGCCGCCCTGAGGCAGGGATTCATCGTCTTGGAATCGGGGCAGAGATCGGGACACGTGAACTCCATGGGAAGGTGCGGGATCGCGCCGGAAAAATAGCACAACCAAGCGGAATTGTCTACTGCCGCCTGTTCCTGAACTTCTCGATTCTTCGCTAAGGTTCGCAATGAAAGAGCAATCGATTTCAACCCTTAGCGTTGACCAACCCTAAGGGTTGAAGCCATGCAAAGCGTTGTAAACGAAAACCGCCAGTCGAAGCTGGGGCTTCGTGCCGGCGGTGCGTGGCGCGTGTACTGCCGTTACTTTCGAACTATTCCGTCAATGGATCCGCCGCATTGGTCGACGAACGTCATGATCTTGAGGAGATCGCTGAACCTGATCCCATCAGAACTGCTGCGTGATTTTTCTCGAACGAGGAAGAGCCGAACCTCAGCCCCCTCGTTCCCGCGCTCCTTCAGAGTAGCCAATTCGATTCGGCCTTCTGAGAGCTGAAGGCGCATGATTTGCTTTCGAGCGTCCTGTGCTCCCATCGCATTCGTGAAGCAAAGGATGAAAAGATGTCTGTGCATGGTGTCCCCGTCCATACGCATTGAGCCATGGCGTTTGTATGCCGTCAATGTATCTTTCTTGTTTCTCCGCCAAGGTTTGCGATGAAACGAGGAAGTTGTCCACGGGTTTTGGGTTGACGACGTTTCAGGCTCGTGATATCCTCGCGCCACTTGGGAACCGCTGTTGTGTCGTCTCCGGGCAGCTGCTGTGGGCAGTATTGACCCCTGACCGCTAACAACGCTCACCAAATTCTTCATCGTCAGTGCATGCCAACCCCGGGCCGCACCGTTACGAACAAGAAGAAATCCTAAATACCGTCGCATTTGCGGCGATTTTTTCGTTATGATGACTCGAAAGTATTTCACGCCATTGCGCGATGCGATGGATCTTCCGGACCTCATCGAGGTGCAGAAGTCTGCATACGCATGGTTCTTGGAACACGGTATCCGTGAACTGTTCGATGAAGTCACTCCAATCCGCGACTCCATGGGCCGCGATCTTGAGTTGACCCTCGGCGACTACTACCTCGACGAACCAAAGTTCGACGAAGTAACGTCGCGCGCAAAGAACGTCACATACGAAGCGCCGCTTCGCGTGAAGACGCGTCTCAAGAACCTTCGCACCGAAGCGGTGAAGGAACAGGAAATCTATTTGGGTGACTTGCCGGTGGTTACTCCACGAGGAACGTTTATCATTAACGGTGTCGAGCGCGTCGTTGTGTCGCAGCTCGTGCGTTCTGCTGGAGCGTTCTTTACTGCTGAAGTTATTCGCGCACGTCGTCACTACGGTGCAAAAATTATTCCAAACCGTGGTGCATGGCTCGAGTTTGAAACGGATCCGAAAAACGTTATCTGGGTAAAGATTGATCGCAAGCGTAAGGTTGCGGTCACGTCGCTGCTTCGTGCGTTCGGATTCTCGACAAACGAGGAAATCCTTCCGTTGTTCGCAGACATCGATGTGCATCCAAGCATCCGTTACATCGAGAACACGCTTGCAAAGGACGCGGCAACCAACGAAGAAGAAGGTTTGAAAGAAGTGTACAAGCGCATTCGCCCGGGGGATTTGGCAACGGCAGATAACGCCCGCAGCCTTATTCATGCGATGTTCTTTAAGTATGAGCGTTACGACCTTGGTGCTGTCGGACGCTACAAGTTCAATTTGCGCTTCGGTTTGGAAGGAACAGATGAAGAAGTCGCAAAAGAAGAAAATCGCATTTTGACGAAGGAAGATTTGGTTGCAATTATTCGCGAAATCATTCGTCTCAACAACAGCCAGGAAGAAGCAGACGACGTCGATCACTTGGGAAACCGCCGTGTCCGCGCTGTTGGAGAATTGCTCCAGTCGCGTTTCCGCGTGGGTATGGCACGTATGGAGCGCATTGTGCGCGACCGCATGAGCACCACGGAAATCGATTCGCTCACGCCAGGAAAACTCATTAACGCACGCCCAGTGATTGGCGCAGTGCGCGAGTTCTTCATGTCGTCGCAGCTCTCACAGTTCATGGATCAAACAAACCCTCTTGCAGAACTCGAACATAAGCGCCGTATTTCTGCGATGGGACCTGGTGGTCTTACCCGTGAGCGTGCAGGTTTCGAAGTTCGCGACGTTCACCCAACGCACTACGGTCGTATTTGTCCGATTGCAACACCAGAAGGACCAAACATCGGTCTTGTTGGCCACTTGGCAAGCTATGCTCGTGTGAACGCATACGGATTTATTGAGACCCCGTACCGCAAAGTCGTTCAGGAAAAAGGACGCTCACGCGTGACCGACGAAATTGTGTACGTGAACGCGTTCCTGGAAGAGAAGTCGACGACCTGTCCTGCAACAGTGCCGGTTGATAAGGACGGATACATTATTGCGGAATACGTTGAGGCTCGTAAGTTCTCTGATCCTCGCTTGGTTCCTGCAACGGACATCAATTTCATGGATGTCTCCAGTACACAAATCGTCTCTGTTGGAACCGCACTTATTCCTTTCCTTGAGCATGACGACGCAACACGCGCACTCATGGGAACGAACATGATGCGTCAGGCCGTGCCACCAGTTAAACCACAGTCGCCAATTATTGGAACCGGTATGGAGCGCCGTGCTGCGCTTGATTCTGGTCACGTCCTTGCTGCGGAAGAAGACGGTGAAGTCACGTCGGTTGATGGTGCAAAAATCACCATGAACTACAAGAAGGCCGGCGAAAAGACGTACACCTTGAACAAGTATTTGCGCTCGAACAACTCCACCGCAATCACACAGCATCCAGTGGTGTTGCCAGGCATTAAGGTGAAGAAGGGAGATGTGCTCGCTGACGGTCCATCAGTTGAAAACGGTGAGCTCGCGCTTGGTCAGAACATGCGCGTCGCCTTCATGAGCTGGGGCGGATACAACTACGAAGACGCTGTTATTGTGTCAGAGCGTGTGGTTCAGGACGATCGTTTTACCACGATTCACTTGGAACACCTTACGCTTGATGTTCGCGACACGAAGCTTGGACCAGAACTTGTGACCAGCGACATTCCAAACGTGTCAGAGGAAAAGTTGAAGAACTTAGACGCTGAAGGAATCATTCGCATTGGTGCTGAGGTAAAGTCTGGCGACATTCTTGTTGGAAAAATTACACCAAAAGGTGAAACGGAATTGTCTGCTGAAGAAAAATTGCTTCGCGCAATTTTCGGCGACAAAGCTCGCGATGTCCGCGATTCATCGTTGTACTTGGAGCATGGTCGCAAAGGAAAGGTGGTTGATATCACCATCTTTAGCCGTGAGGCAGGCGATAACTTGCCGCCAGGAGTTATTACATCCATTCAGGTGACCATCGCCGACCTTCGTAAGCTTCAGGTTGGAGATAAAGTTGCAGGTCGTCACGGAAACAAGGGTGTCATTTCGAAGGTTGTTGCGATCGCCGACATGCCATTCACAGAAGACGGTAAGCCGGTGGACGTGCTCCTCACCCCACTTGGTGTCGTTTCACGTATGAACCTCGGTCAGATTCTCGAGGTTCACCTTGGACTTGCGGCATCAACGCTTGGCTATAAGGTCGCAGTTCCAGTGCTTGCTGGCGTGAAGGACCAAGACATTAAAGATGAGTTGAAGAAGGCGAACTATCCAGAAGATGGTCAGCTGCACTTATTCGACGGTCGAACTGGTGAAGCATTCCACCACAAAGTGACGGTGGGAATCATGTACATGATCAAGCTGAACCACATGGTGGAAGACAAGATGCACCAGCGCTCGATTGGTCCATACTCGCTCATTACGCAGCAACCACTCGGTGGAAAGGCGCAGTTCGGAGGTCAGCGTTTCGGAGAAATGGAAGTCTGGGCACTCGAGGCATACGGTGCAGCGCACACGTTGCAAGAGATTCTCACCATTAAGTCCGATGACGTTCCAGGACGCGCAAAGGCGTACGAAGCAATTATTAAGGGAGACACCATTACAAAGGTGAACATTCCAGAGTCCTTCAATGTGTTAACTCGTGAGTTGAAGGGACTTGGTTTGGATGTCGAGCTGTTGAAAAACGGAAAGAGGCTCGAGATTGGTGAGGACCGTAACGCACGCCGCGCGTAAAGCGAATTCTATATGGCAATGAAATTCGACACATTAAAGTCCACCGACTTCGATTCCATCCGCTTGAAGGTCGCTTCTCCTGAAGTGATCCGCGCATGGAGCTACGGCGAAGTGAGCAAGCCGGAAACCATTAACTACCGCACGCAAAAGCCAGAAAAGCAGGGCTTGTTTGCCGAGGAAATTTTCGGACCATCGAAAGATTGGGAGTGTTACTG
This sequence comes from uncultured Gammaproteobacteria bacterium, assembly GCA_964425965.1. Taxonomy (GTDB): domain Bacteria; phylum Patescibacteriota; class Patescibacteriia; order UBA9934; family UBA9934; genus CAIKHN01. The sequence continues at coordinate 7,906 of CAYROW010000024.1, read as the reverse complement.
TGGAAAGTACAAGAAGATTCGTTACAAGGGGATCGTGTGTGACAAATGTAACGTCGAAGTAACCCAGGCAAGCGTTCGTCGTGAGCGCATGGGTCACATTGAACTTGCATCGCCAGTCACGCACATCTGGTTCTTGCGCGGCGTGCCATCGAAAATCGGAACCATGCTCGACATGGGCGTGCAGACGTTGGAAAAGGTGGTGTACTTCGCAAGCTTCATCATTACTGACGTGAACGAAGATGCTCGTCAGATGACGATCGAGCAGGTGAAGGAGGAATACCGCGCAAAGAAGAAGATGATCGAAGGAGAGACCAAACGCGATATTCAGCGTGCAGAGGAAAAAGAGGGCGCGGACAAGAAAATGGTGAAGGCAGAAATTGAGCGCATCGAAAAGGCTGCTGAAGATCGTTTGGCGGAACTCGAGGAGGATTTCATGCAGGTCGATAAAGACTTGAAGGAACTCACTCCGCTTCGCGTGATTTCTGAAGCAACGTATCACGACTGGTCCATGCGCTATGGCCACATCTTTGATGCAGGCATTGGTGCAGAGGCGTTGATGAAGCTCCTTGAGCGTATCAATATCAGTGAGACGGTTGTGAAGTTGACTGAAGAACTTGCTGCAACAACATCAAGTGCAAAATACGAGCGCATCATGCGTCGCTTGAAGCTCTTTAAGAGTCTTGAAAAGAACGCGATCGCTCCGCAGTGGATGGTCCTTCGAACGCTTCCGGTGATCCCACCAGATTTGCGTCCAATGGTGCCACTTGATGGTGGTCGTTTCGCAACGTCTGACTTGAACGACTTGTACCGTCGCGTTATTAACCGCAACAACCGCTTGCGCCGTTTGTACGCGCTGAATGCTCCAGAAGTCATTACGCGTAACGAAAAGCGCATGTTGCAGGAGGCGGTTGACGCACTCATCGACAACAGCGCACGCCAGAGCAAAACAGTTATTGCTGCAACCGGAAAGAAGCGTCAGCTCAAGTCTCTTGCTGACATCTTGAAGGGCAAGCAAGGTCGTTTCCGTCAGAACTTGCTCGGTAAGCGTATCGACTACTCTGGTCGTTCGGTTATTGTCGTCGGACCACACTTGAAGCTCCATCAGTGCGGTATTCCAAAGAAGATGGCGCTCGAGTTGTTCCGTCCATTCGTTATTAGCAAGCTTATTGCTCGCGAATACGTTCACAACATTCGTTCCGCAAACCGATTCTTGGAGTCAGATCGTCCAGAAGTGTGGGATATCTTGGAAGAGGTTGTTGCAGACTCATACGTCTTGTTGAACCGCGCTCCAACCCTTCACCGTTTGGGTATTCAAGCGTTCCGACCAACGCTTATTGAAGGAAAGGCTATTCAAATTCATCCGCTCGTCTGTGACGCGTATAACGCTGACTTCGACGGAGACCAGATGGCTGTGCACGTTCCACTCACCACTGAAGCAAAGAAGGAAGCAGAAGAACTCATGCTTTCTATCCGTAACTTGCTCAAGCCGTCGTTCGGAGGTCCGGTGGCAACGCCAGGAAAAGATATCGCATGGGCGTCATTCTATTTGACGAGCGTCGAAGGAGAGCCAGATGAAAAGCATCTCAAGACCTTCGGTGACGAGGACGAAGTGTTGTACGCCATGAACGAAGGAAAGATCACTCCGCAGACCTGGATCCGCGTCCGTCGCGACGGCAAGATGCTTATCACGACACCAGGACGCATTATTGTGAACCAGCAGTTCCCATCGAGCATCGGCTTCCAGAACGAAATTCTCGGAAAGAAGCAACTTGCAAACATTATTCGTGACACGTTGGAATTCCACGGTCAGGAATACACTGCAACGATTCTCGATAACTTGAAGGATCTTGGTTTCAAGTACGCAACGCTCTCTGGATACTCCTGGGCAATGGCAGGATTGCCAACACTTCAGGAAAAACCAGCGTTGGTCGCGGAAGGCGATAAGCGCGTTCGTGAGGTTGAGGATTACTTCAGCCAAGGTTTGCTCACCCAGAGCGAGCGTCACACGCAAATTATTAAGATCTGGACCGAAATTAAGGACCGTATCGCAGACATCAGTAAGGACTCTCTTCCACACGAAAGCTCTGCGTACACCATGATTGAATCTGGTGCTCGTGGTGCATGGGGTCAGCTGACGCAGATGATCGGTATGATCGGTTTGAAGTCGTCGCCTTCTGGAGACATTATCGAACTTCCGGTGAAGTCGTCCTTTAAGGAAGGAGTCTCGGTGCTTGAGTTCTTCATTTCATCTCACGGTACGCGTAAAGGTTTGACTGACACCGCACTTCGTACGGCAAACGCTGGATATCTCACGCGTCGTCTCGTCGATGTCGCACAAGACGTTGTTGTTCGCGAAGAGGACTGTGGTGATGACAAGGGCGTGCTTCTCACAAAGGAAGAATCCGATGAAATTGGTGAGCCACTCTTGATTCGTATCTTGGGTCGTGTCGCACTCTCTGACATTAAGGTCCCTGGTGAGAAGAAAGCTATTGTGAGTGCAGGAGATCTCATTACTGAAGTTCACACTCGTGCAATTAAGGCAACTGGAAAAGAGTTGCTTGAGGCGCACGTGCGTTCGGTTATGACATGCCGCGTTCGCCGCGGTGTCTGTCAGAAGTGTTACGGATACGACTTGGCGCACAACAAGTTAGTGAAGCCAGGTGTCGCGGTCGGTATTATGGCCGCACAATCCATTGGTGAACCTGGAACACAGCTCACCATGCGTACATTCCACACGGGAGGTGTGGCAGGAAAAGACATTACGCAAGGTTTGCCACGTGTTGAAGAATTGTTCGAGGCACGTTTGCCAAAGCGAAAGGCGATCATGACCGAAGTCGCAGGTAAGGTAGAAATTGAAAAAGCAGAGCGCACTATTGTTCAAGCCGGAACTGGCAAGAAGATGATGGACGCAATGCCTGGTCAGAAGATCGTCAAGATTCGCCACCTCGCGGTTGATGAAAAAGTCTTCATGCTCGGTCGTGGTGCCAAGATGAAAGTCGCAGAAGGTGACAACGTTCGTGAAGGCGATGTACTCGGCGCAAAGGTTGATGGCGAAAAGATCACGTCTGATGTGAAGGGCGTGGTGAAGGCCGTTGGGAAGACGTCGGTTACTGTCGTCCACGAAGGCGAGAAAGTTCGCGAGTACATTATTCCGCAGGGCTACACCATGTACATTAAGGATGGTGATGAAGTGACGGCGGGTGATGCGCTTACTGATGGTCACTTGGATTTGCAAGCGCTCTTTGCTGCAAAGGGACGTGACGCTGTGCAGCGTTACCTCTCAAAGGAAATCCAGTTCATCTACGCTTCGCAAGGACAGAAACTCAACAACAAGCACATCGAGGTTATTGTTCGCCAGATGTTCAGCCGCGTTCGCGTGTTGAACCCGAACGATACCGATTTGTTGCCAGGTGAAGTCATTGAGCGCGCAACGCTTCTCGATGAACAGGACAAAGCGTTCGCAAAGGACGGCAAGCTTGCAGAATACGAAGACTTGCTCCTTGGTGTGACGAAGGTCTCGCTTTCAACCGAAAGCTGGCTCTCAAGTGCATCATTCCAGGAAACGGCTCGCGTGCTTATTGGCGCAGCAGTCACCGGAAAGATCGACGAACTCCAGGGCTTGAAGGAAAACGTGATCATTGGTCGCCTTATTCCAGCAGGAACAGGGTTCGGACTCGAGGACGCTTTGCCAGAAATGGAAAGCTTCGAAGAGGTCGCAATGGCAACGCCAACAGTCACCTCTGAGCTTGAGGCAGAAATTGCGGCAACCGGCCCTGCCATGGGCAAGGAGGCAAGCGAAGAAGAAAAAGCAGAAGCAGCAGGAGAATAGTTCTCCAAAAAAACCCGGGGCTCACGCCTCGGGTTTTTTGTTAGGTGAAGAGTTTACTCATCCAGTCCTTCACGACTTGCATCATTGAGCGTGGCTGCTTCTTCTCATGCGAAGGAGATGTGTTTGGTGTTTGGGGTTTTTTGAGCAATGCGTCGAGTTCTTTGAATTGGCCGAACATTGTTGGGTCTGCCGCCGGATACATTTTGCCGTATTTTGCCTTTGCTTGTGCGTATGCGTGCTCAAGATGCTCATCTGCTTCCTCTTTGGGCATTCGCCGTAGCGCAAGGAATAATTCTTCGGGCATATCGGCTTGAGCACGCTCGGTGAGGAGTTGTGTATCAAGTTCGCGTTCAGCGGTCGCTCGAGAAATGCCGCTTTCTTTCATGCTAAGTTCGACGACCATTTCCCGAACCGCGGCATTAATATCTGTTGCGGAAGGTTTTTGTAGAAGAGCCTCGAAATTTTCAGTCGCATCCCTCTGTCTTCGGAATTTTTCTGCGAGCGCTCTGTGAACATCGGTTACGCGTTCATCGGTCATTTTTGCACGAATGGCTTGGAAATCTACCGGCTCCTCAAACGAATTATCGTGTTGCGATGGTTGTACCGTTTCCTTGGAATCTGTCGGTCCCGCGGGTTCTCGAAATGGGAGCACTTTTCCTTTTTCTGGACGTTTTTCAAAAGGGTTCATAGAGATGCTAGCATGTTACCATAGCCTTGCTATGCGAATTCTCGGCATCGATCCTGGATATGGGAGGCTTGGGTACGCGATTATTGATGTTGTACGGGGGCGTCCGAAGGCGGTGACGTATGGGGTGATTACGACGCCTAAGGGGGTGAGTATGCCGGAGCGACTTTTGGAAATTGCCGCTGATGTTCGCGGAGTTATTGAAAAGTACACGCCAGAGAAGTTGGTTATTGAAGAATTGTTTTTTGCGAAGAGCACAACGACTGCGCTGAAAGTGGCGGAAGTGCGAGGCGTCATCTTCCTCCTTGGTGCCGAATCTGGGCTTGAGGTGGTGGAGGTGAAGCCAAATGCGGTAAAGTTAGCGTTGACGGGATACGGGAAGGCTGACAAGCGGCAGATGCAAGACATGGTGAAAGTTGTTTTTGATCTCAAAAAAGCGCCAAAGATCGACGACGCCGCCGACGCACTCGCGATCGCTTGGTGCGGCGCAGTGAAACAATAGCAATATGATGAAAACCATCCCTCCAATCATTATCACGCTTTCCGAATCCATTCGCGATGCCGGTGGACGAGCACTTTTGGTTGGTGGATGTGTGCGCGACATGTTGCAGAACCGAGTTCCATCGGATTTTGATATTGAGGTGTACAGACTTGAGCCCGAGAAACTGACCGAGATTGCGAAAACATTCGGCGAGGTGATCGAAGTCGGGAAGGCATTTGGAATTTTGAAGTTGCGGGCTGGCGAACTCGAACTCGATTTTGGCATTCCTCGATCTGACTCAAAGGTTGGCGATGGCCACAAAGGATTCGATGTTCACGTTGATCCATTAATGAGTCCGAATGATGCGGTGCGACGTCGTGATTTCACTATCAACGCCATCATGATGGATCCGTTGACAGATGAAATTATCGATCCAACGAACGGCGCGAGCGATCTCGAGGCGAAGATCTTGCGCGTCGTCGACACTGTTCTTTTCGGCGACGATCCGCTGCGCGTACTTCGAGCCTTGCAGTTTACGGCGCGTTTCGATCTGACCATCGATCCGGAATCGATGAATGTCATGAAGGCAACCGTGCCGAGATTGAAGGAGCTTTCGCCAGAACGATTGCGTGATGAATGGCGGAAGTTGCTCGTGTTTGCCGAGAAACCGTCGATCGGACTGCAACTCGGATTCGATCTTGGCGTCTTCGAGGTGTTGCACCCGGAATTGCCACCGCTGAAATCTACGCCGCAGAATCCAGAATGGCATCCAGAGGGTGACGTTTGGATTCATACGTTGATGGTTGTCGACGAGGCTGCGGGAATTGTGCGTCGCGAAGGACTCGTTGAAGAAACGAGTTTCACAATTCTGCTGGGGGCATTGGCGCACGACCTTGGCAAGGCGCTGTGTACGCGAGTGATCGATGGAAAGATTCGGTCGATTGGTCACGAAGAGGCAGGCGAGGCACCAGCGAGATTGTTTTTGAAAGCGGTCGGAGTTTCGTCTGCGGCTGTTGAGAAGATTGTTGGTATTGTGAAAGATCATTTGAAGCCAACGAATTATTATTTGCAGGAGACGGAGAA
>CAYROW010000024.1:0-1728 GCA_964425965.1 uncultured Gammaproteobacteria bacterium | reverse complement strand
GAACCTGGGCCAAAGATGGGGGAGATTATTCGCGAGGCAGACCGTTTGCGGGACGATGAAGGGAAGACAAAAGAGGAGATTCAGGAATGGATTGCAAGTGAGACTCGGTGGATGTAGCTCTAACGTTTTGATACAAAATGAAGAACCGCCCGCAGAGCGAGCGGCTCCGTAGGCGGCGCGTTTAACCGTCGAGATCGATGAAGTGCGCGTGGACGACGTGAATCCATGGATTATTTTCGCGGGTGACGATGCCGTCGATTTCTTCATCGCCGTTCCGATTGAGGAGGCTGATGACCATGAAGGTTTCGCCCTTGTAGTCGATCGTTTTTCCGCAGCGCAGCGGTTTCCCCTCGAGCTGTTCCCAGACTTCGTCCGGGAAGAGGTCTTCCGTGTCATCCGGTTCGAAAGACCAGCTGTAGGCGATGGGAATGTTCAAGCGGTCTGCTGCTTCGATCCAGCTCATCTCCCGGTCGATTGCGACGTACGAGCCATCTGCGAATGTCTCGATGGAGTAGATTGCGGCTTCGTCGCGGACGAGCGATGCGGGGACGCAGAGATTCTTTCGTCGCCGTGAGAAGCAGCGCGGAAAGGCGATCTGGAGCATGCCCAGCTCTCCGCCGGTCGCGGTGTACATCGCCATCCGCAGATGAGCGTTCTTGATCTGACAAATACGCTTCCAGTTCGGATAGAGCGGCATGTTGTCCTCCCAGTATTCGACACCGCCGACTGATTTCAGCGGTTCGAAGCTGGGCGCGAGGGAGACGAGTGTCGTCTCAGCCTCGCGCGGGCGTTTAGGGTTTTGCGAGTACCACGGTGGTGACGTAGTAGACGTGCTTTGCGATGTCGAGGAAGAGGCCCATTCCGGGCATGTCCCGCGTTGATTCGATGTTCCCGTGGGTGGCGAGAGACGTCGTGGCGGAGACGATGTGGTAGCCCTGCTCCAAGAGCGGCGCGATTCGTGTGTTCACCTCTTCTTCCGGAGTGATGTTGAGCGATTTGACGATGATGACCATGACTGAAATCTCCAGGGTCGATTCGTCGAGTCATTCGACGTCTCGATGCTGGGCGCGAGGGAGCCTTTCGGCTCAACCTCGCGCAGCGTTTTGTGCTACGGCTTTTCAAGCAGCTCCCCGTTCTTTTCCAATACGCGAGGTGCTGCCTCGAGGATGGCGACGAGAATCTGTGGGTCGACCAATGGCGGGGTTTTGTACGGCCATCCGTAGTGGTTTCCTTTTCGCCGAGCACTCTCGTAACCGGCAGTGATTTCGCGGATTGTACTGTCGATCTGCTCGCGGAACCCCATGTTCCGGAAGATGTCGAGAATTTCTTCCCGACGAGCGTCGTCTTCAGGAGTCGATCGGAGCATGTCGCAACACTCACAGGTCGCCTTGTGCCCAGCGAAATGGCCCATCAGGAGGGCCCAGAGGGCGCGGATTTCGGGGGAGAGCTTCTTGTGCGCGATTTCATGGCGGCTTTCCATGATATTTCCAGTTGCGCCAGGGGCGCGGTGCGTTGTGAATGGGTCTCTCAAGGCTCCTCCTTGATCGACAAAACACTGTATCATAATTTCTTTAATCCGTCAATATAAATAGATATGATATATATACTTAAAAACATTAGTATAGTGATATATATTTGTAATGTCGACTAAAATATTTGATAAAAGAAAAAATTGCCGATATGCTTGGGATATATGGTGAATCCTAAGGAATTGCTTACGCATTTCTC
>CAYROW010000023.1:10447-13275 GCA_964425965.1 uncultured Gammaproteobacteria bacterium | reverse complement strand
TCCAGGCTCCGCCGGTCGATGAAGAGCGCGAAGAGCCCACCTTCTCCCCCAACCGAGCCCAGCTCGGCGTCGGGGAGCTCGTGGTGATCGCCCCTCCGCTGCCCTCGGCGCAAGCCTGGGCGGCGGACCGGCTCGAAGCCTTCGGGCGGTACGAGTTCGGCGTCAGCGACAAGTTCTCGGTGGGGTTCCAGGCGATGGCCGGCTACGGCATCAGCGCGGACGCCACGAGCTTCCGCGCCGCCCCCGTCCTCGCCTGGAGCCTCGGCTCCACCACCGACTTCACCATCGGTGCTGGCCCGTCGGTCTTGTGTGAGCGTGCCTTCACCGCTGGGCCTCTCTGCTCGATCACCCGCACGGGCGGCTTCGCCGAGATGGGGATCTCCGTCCAGGCGGCCGGCGCCGTCGGCCTCGAGTTCTTCGCCGGCGGTGGCTTCGATGCCGTCGAGTCCGTGAAGGACGGCCCCGGCGCGATCGGCAACGTCTACGGTGGCGCTCGGCTCTTCTTCGGGAGGGTCGGCACCGGCGAAACCGTGGAGTGACGCAGTACGGTTCGGCTGGGAGGGAAGAGGGTAAAACCTCAACTCTCCCGGCCGAACGCCCAACCCTACACATTGACATTTTCCCAAATTTCTGCTATAGTACTTCGTTCACAATTGATGCCTTTTCAAGTCCAGTCCGTGCAAGCAGTGAAGCGAAATCTTCACTTCTGTCATGGTCTGGGTCTTACTCCCAACGTCGCTTAATTCTGAGCGCGTGAGGGGTGTCCCTCGACCAACGTTCTTGTCCGTGCAACCCCCAAGGCCATAGGAGCCATCATGTCCCTCCGTTTCGTCTCGCTCTTCCTCGTCATCGCCTCCGCCTGCACGACCTACGGCGCCAAGTCCCCCAAGGACGAGGCGTCGGAGCAGATCGCCTCGGGTGACGCCCTCGCCCCGACCAACGACCAGCCGGTCGTCATCGGGAACAACGGCCTCCTCATGCTGTACTGCGCCTATCGCGCCGGCGGCTGCGGCAACCTCGACCAGTTCGGCCAGCTCGGCGTCTCGCCGGACCTCGTCATGAACTGGGACCCGGCCAAGGCCACGTTCGTCTTCGACTACATCGACGGCCCGGATGGCAACCCCATCTACACCGCGACCTTCCCCTACCCGAGCTCGTTCCGCGGCATCCCCGCGGAGTTCGACGCCAAGGAGGTGGACTGGTCGACGGAGGACGGGTCCGAGCTCGCCAAGCTCGGCCAGTCCGACGGGTACTACGGCCTGAAGACCTCGTTCGACAACGTGGCGACCGTCTACAACTGCAACGGAAAGCCGTCGCTGAACATCATCGCCGGCTGGGATGAGGACGGGAACCCCGACTACATGAAGGCCAACCAGGCCATCACGTACGGCGAGGACTACTGCGACAGCCAGTAAGAGGGCAGTCGCCGCTTACTCGGCGTCAAGAGTAACGGGCGCTCGGCTCGACATTCCAACCCACTACGGGGAAGGGATCGTCGGCCGGGCGTTTCGCATTTCGGAGACATTTTTCTGTATTCAATGATTGACAAAACCTCATTTTTCTGCTATAGTACTTAGTCAAGATTTCACAGGAATACCAACCAGATTGTGCAAGCAGTGAAGCGAAAGTTTCACTTCTGCCACAACCTGGGATTTCCAAACCCAGGCCGTGATCACCCCCGGAGACTCCATGCACCGTTCCCTGTTCGTTTCCTTCACCCTCCTCGCCTCCGCCTGCTCCATCGACGACGTCCCGCAGAGCGGTGCGCCCATCCACCACGGGCTCAACCCGGTCAACGCCTCGTCCTCGGACGAGGACACCGGCGAGGTCGAGGACACCGCCGACACCGCCGACACGTCCGACACCGGCGACAGCGCCGAGTGCGAGGAGTCCATCTGGTACGCGGACCAGGACGGCGACGGCTTCGGCAACGCGGCCGCCTCCGTCAGCTCTTGCACGCAGCCCTCGGGCTTCGTCGACAACGATGACGACCTCGACGACACCCTCGCGGTGGTCGGGAGCACCCCGACCCACGCGGTGATCTGCGTCGCGGTCGACATCGGCTACGCGTTCAGCTTCTGGTGGGACGACACCGAGATGTCGGAGTCCAACACCTGGCTCGACACGAGCCACGTCGACAGCAAGTGGACCGCCTGCAAGGACGTCACCGACTTCCGCCCCACGCACCTGTTCGGCCTCAACGGCTACTACAAGGGCGCGGGCAACGAAGACGAGTGGCTCGTGGCCGCCGGCAACACGTCGCACATCAGCGCCGTGATGGTCGGGTTCGACGACGGCTCCTACGACATGTACAACATCGACACCACCGGCGCGGTGATGGGGGTGGGCACCGCCTACTACCAGAGCAACGGCGACGGTGGCGGCAACCTGTACTTCGAGGCGGAGCCGGACTTCAACGGCGAGTACAACTAGGCCTACTGGCCCCGCGTCGTGACGGTGACTCACGTACGAACGGCCCCGGCACTCCCAACGCAAGTTGGTCGAGTGTCCGGGGCGTTTGAATTTTGGGAAATTTTTAATGCTTGCTCCTTTACTTTTCCCCAATTTTCCGCTAACATTCCTTGTCCCTCAAGTGAGGGAATGACACACTGTCATTAGGCCACTTGGCCTCACGTTCCTGAAACCTTCCCGTTCGGAGTTCCCATGAACCGCTCCTTCGTTCTCGTGCTTCTCGCGACCGCCTTCTCCACGGGCTGCCCGGTTCCCACCGGCAACTGCACCCAGCAGAACGCTGACGGCAGCGTGTCGATCGTGACGGACTGCGGTAGCTACAACCGCGCCATCATCGTCGACACCGGCGACACCGG
>CAYROW010000023.1:0-10347 GCA_964425965.1 uncultured Gammaproteobacteria bacterium | reverse complement strand
ATCATCGACAAGGACAGCGACGGCTTCGCGGCCGACGTCGATTGCGACGACATGGATCCGGGGATCAACCCCGGTGCCGTGGAGGTCTGCGACAGCGTCGACAACAACTGCGACAGCGTCATCGACAAGGACGCCGCGGATCGGACGATGTACTACGTCGACAGCGACGGCGACGGCTACGGCGATGCCGCTCTCAGCGTGTTGTCGTGCGACCCGGTTCCGGGTTCCGTTTCTGACGGGACGGACTGCGACGACAGCGACGCCTCCGTCTACCCCTACGCCCCCGAGGCGTGTGACGGGGGAGACGTGAACTGCGACGGATTCTCCGGAAGCGGCGACGCGGATGGAGACGGCATCGCGGCGTGCAACGACTGCGATGATGGTGATGCGAGCGCGTATCCCGGCAATACGGAAACGTGCGACGGGATCGACAACGACTGCGACGTCAGCATCGACAACGATGCTGCGGATGCGCTCACCTGGTACGCGGACATGGACGGTGACAGCTACGGCGATGCGTCGTCGACTGACGTCGCGTGTTCGGCCTCGGCCGGGTACGTCGCCGACAGCACGGACTGCAACGACGGTCGCTCGGATGTGAATCCCGGCGAGACGGAATTGTGCGACGGAAGCGCTGTGGACGAGGACTGCAATGGCCTCGTGAATGACGCTGATCCGGGCATGGACCCGTCCGGGCTGTTCTACCTCTACGAGGACACCGACAGCGACGGCTACGGCGACGCGGCGACCGAAGCGCAGTACTGTGAGTCTCCCGACCCCTCGTGGATCGGCGACAGCTCGGACTGCGACGATGCGGATGCGGACGTCAACCCCGGCGCCATCGAGTCCTGCGACGGCATCGACAACAACTGCGATGGCAGCGTGGACGAGGCCGGGGCCGTGGGCGAAAGCACGTGGTACGCGGACAGCGACAGTGACGGGTACGGAGATGTCTCGACCTTCGAGAGCGCGTGCGAGGTTCCGATCGGCTATGTCGCCAACGCCACGGACTGCGATGATGGGGATGCCTCGGCGTACCCCGGAGCCGCGGAAATCGTGGCGGATGGCATCGACCAGGACTGCGACGGAAGCGACCTCACCAATCCGGATACGGATGGCGACGGGTACGACGACGTCCTCTACGGCGGCACGGACTGCGACGACGCGGAATCGAGCGTCAACCCCGGAGCCATCGAGTCCTGCGACGGCATCGACGACGACTGCGACGGCGACGTGGACGAAAGCGGATCCGCGGGCGAAAGCACGTGGTACGCGGACGTGGACAGCGACGGCTACGGCGACGCGATGTCTTCGGAAGACGCGTGCGAGGTTCCGATCGGCTATGTCGCCAACGCCACGGATTGTGACGACTCGGAATCGAGCGTCAACCCCGGCGCCATCGAGTCCTGCGACGGCATCGACGACGACTGCGACGGCGACGTGGACGAAAGCGGATCCGCGGGCGAAAGCACGTGGTACGCGGACGTGGACAGCGACGGCTACGGCGACGCGATGTCTTCGGAAGACGCGTGCTCGGCTTCGGCTGGGTATGTGGCCAACGGTGACGACTGCGATGATGGGGATGCCTCGGCGTACCCCGGAGCTGCGGAAATCGTGGCGGATGGCATCGACCAGGACTGCGACGGCGCGGACAGCACGTTGCCGGACAGCGATGGCGATGGTGACCCGGACGTCACCGACTGCAACGACGCCGACGCCACGGTGTACACCGGAGCGACGGAGGTCGAAGGAGACGGGATCGACAATGACTGTGACGGAGTTGAGTTGGTGTACGACGAGGACTTCGGAACCGGCACCGGTTCCTGTACGGTGGGGAGCTTCGTTCGCTCGGACGGTGGCTCCGTTCACCAAATGGGTTCGTGTGTGATCCTCATTCAGGAAGGCGGAAGCCTGTCGGCTCCGAGCCTGTCGGACGACATCACCCTCACGGGACTCACGGCTGGGCAGACGTATACCTTCCGGTGGTATGTGGAGAATCAGTTCTCGTCGTCGGTGACGATCGTCGCAGATGTCAATCGCGGAACTCCTGAAACGGCTACGGTCTCCTTCGGGGGGTCGGACGTTCTCGAGGTGACGTGGACGGCGACGAGTACGTCCACTACCGCTCGGATCTGGACCAATGGCACGAGTTACTACGACGGCATGCTGGATGGCTTCACGGTCACCCGGTGAATACTTGAGCCCCTGGCCCGCTTCGGCGGTGCCAGGGGCTCTTCACATTCTCCTGATATACTACGCGTATGATTCCGAATTTCCGTTCGTTATATCAGGTGTCTGAGGAGCAAACGCGTCTCGCGTTCTTTGGATTTACCGTGCTCCTTGCTCTTGGATTTCTTGGAACGATTTTCTTTTCTCCAACATTGGTCGTTGCGACGGTTCTCGGTGTTCTTGCGGTTGCATTTGCATTTGCTCGTCCAACGTGGGCGTTATGCGCGTTTGCAGTCTATCTTCCATTCGAGCCATTTTTATTAAAGTGGATCGCAGACGACGTATACGTATTTGCACGGTATGGTTCAGAGCTTGTTGTGTACTTGCTGCTTGCAGTGGTGTGTTGGCGGATGCTCACGGGAACAATTGTGTTTAAACGCACTCCGCTTGATATTGCGTTTTGCGTTGTGGTGTTTCTTGCGCTCGTATCTGTTCTAATGAACACTGTTTCACCTTGGGTTGCGGTGCTCGGGCTCCGTCAAATATTCCGATTCGTTGTATTGTTCTTTATCGTTGTCTATCTTGCGCCAACAAAAGACGTTGTCCGGAAGCTTCTCGTCGCCATGAGTATTATTGTCGCGATTCAGGCAGGACTCGGCTACGCGCAGCGAGTGATTGGAGAGCCGCTCGATACATTCCTGCTTCCATCAGCGCAACGGACTCTTGGCGGGTTGCAACTGACATCCGGAACCACTCAATTCTGGGATCCTGGTCAACGGGTGTTCGGTACGCTTGGACGCTATGATCAGTTAGGAACATTCATGGCGTTTTTTCTCATTATTCTCGTTGCATTTTTGTACGAGCGATCGTTGTCGTCGTCAGAAGAATTGCCGGCATGGAGCATTCTCTTATTTTCGCTTCCGGTTGTTGGGCTCGCGTATTCGCGTTCGGCATGGTTTGGATTTGCGCTCGCATTTTTCTTTATTGCACTCATCATAAAACGCGACAAGCGTGTGCTTGCGGCATCGGTTGTTGGAGCAATATTTCTTGCAGGGTACTTGGTCGTTTCTGGACTTGCCGTCAATCAACTTCAGGATTCTGCTAAACAAACATTCGCAAATCGGTTCTTTGAAGCGTTTTCTCTTGCTCGATGGCAGGGAGAATATTTTGGACTTGGACGCGTGTACTGGATGGCGCAAACGCTTTGGACCGTCGTACCGTCGTCTCCGCTTTTTGGTCATGGTCCGGGAACATACGGCGGGGGAGCGGTTGCGGCGCTCGGGAATACCGCATTGTATGACGAGCTTGGTTTGCCGTTTGGTGTGTATGGTACTGAAGGGTATATCGACAACAACTGGTTTAGCATGTGGGGTGAGCTTGGAACGATCGGGCTCGGGGCGTATCTCGTGATGTTTATAATGCTCTTCTCGACATGCATGCGCATTTATCGTGAATCAAAAGATCCTGAGGTTCGTGCGCTTGCGCTTGGTGTTGCTGCGGCGATGCTTGCGGTGTCCGTCAATGCGCTTCTCGCAACGTATCTTGAAGCACGAACACTTGCGCCGTATTTGTGGATGATGGGTGGTACAGTGGTCGCGTTTGGAAAGAAGGAGGGAATTGTATGAGAATTCTTCACGTCCATAAATATTTTCATTCTCGCGATGGCGCAAGCCGATACGAACGAGGATTAATGCGGCTTCAGGAAGAGGCGGGGCATGTCGTTGCGCCGTTTGCTATGCACGACGACCGCAACGAACCGACGCCGTGGAGCGAATACTTTGTTTCGAATCTTGAAACGAAACGTGTTACGTTTGGCTTGAGTGCCGTTCGTCAGTTTTGTCGCGCCGCGTGGTCAAGAGAAGCGGAAAAAAAGTTTACGCAATTGCTTGACGTGTTCCGGCCGGACATTATTCACGTTCACAATATTTACACGCACCTTTCACCATCTGTTCTCGCTGTTGCACAACGCAGAAATATTCCCGTTGTCATGACCGTTCATGATTACGCATTGTTGAGTGCGAATTATTCGTTGTGGGACGAACCGAACATGCGCTCCATGGATTTACGTGATATTGGTGTGCTTGCGACAGCGCGAACGCGATTCATTAAAGGATCATTTCTTGCGACGTTGCTCCTTGAGCTTATTTTAAAAGCTCATCACGCAAAAAAACTTTACGATGGCGTTATTGCTGAATACACGACCTATTCGCAATTCGTGAAGGACGTCATGGTGCAAAAGGGGTTCGACGCAAAAAAGATTTCTGTTGTCGGTGCATATGCTGAGCCGCTCATGAATGATGCGCCGCTCCCTGTTGTTCGAGGGGGTCGCGATGGCGGGGTATTGTTTGCTGGACGACTTGAGTCGTATAAGGGGGTCCAAACATTGTTGGAGGCGTTACGATATTTGCCATCGACAACTCGGATAACAATTGTCGGTACCGGACCAGACGAAGAGCGTCTGAAGACATTTATTGGAAAAGATCATCGTGTTGAGTTTTTGGGATTTGTTCCGGGCAAGGAACTATGGTCTCTCATGAAACAGTCGGCTGTTGTTGTGGTCCCGTCGCTTTGGAATGAGGTGTATGGGCTGGTTGCACTTGAAGCAATGTGCCAAGGGACGCCGATTATTGTTGCAAAAAGCGGGGGATTGCCAGAGGTTGTTGGAGATTCCGAGGCTGGAGTTGTGGTGCCTCCAGGTGACCCTCATGCCCTTGCACGAGCAATCGAGCGCATTATTGATAATCCGGAACGCCAAGAGGTTATGAGAATAGCTGCGGGCAATCGGGCGCGAGCAATCGGAAATCCACAGGAGCATCTTGCGAAAATCATGGAAATATACTCACGGTGTGGATAACAGGGCTTTTTAGAAGAAAATATCGCTAATATCAGCGATATTTTCTTTTTGACTTTTGTGGTGTTTTCGTTGACCAAACCCCAAAAAACTGGTACGATACTCGGTTATGAAAATTGCAATGATTGGACAAAAAGGCATCCCGGCGCAGTTCGGAGGCGTGGAAACCCACGTCCTTGAATTGAGTACGCGTTTAACGCGTCTTGGCCATGCGGTCACCGTGTATGGTCGTTCGTGGTATGTGCCAAAGGGCACGCATCGCGTGAACGGTATTCGCGTCGTTCGCACGCCGAGCCTTCGGACTAAACACCTTGATACCGTTTCGGCATCGCTTTTCGCGATCGCCCACGCCTTGGTGTTTGTTCGTCCTGATGTCTATCATTTTCACGGCGTTGGCCCGTCGCTTTTCGCATGGATTCCTCGAATCTTTGCTCCGCGCGCAACCGTAGTGACAACGTTCCACTCCGTCGACCGCATGCACGAAAAGTGGGGAGTTTTCTCTCGCCTTGTGCTTCGTTTCGGTGAGCGCGCAGCGTTCGCATTTGCGGACGAGACGATTGCCGTAAGTAAAACGCTTGCAAAATACGGTGAACAGGAATATGGCCGTCGTGCGACGTATATTCCTAACGGCATTACGCCGGTACGTACGTCAACGGATCCGTTATTGTTGTCGCCGTTTGGGTTGGAGCCATTCCACTACATCGCAATGGTTTCGCGATTGGTTCCACATAAGGGCGCGCATACGCTGCTCGCAGCATGGCAGTTGGCGCGAAAGCGCCAGCCAGAGCTTTTGAAGGACGTGAAGCTGGCGATTGTTGGCGGTAGCGCATTTACGGATTCGTATGTTCGCAAGCTCCACGCGATGGCAGCGCATGATGACTCGATTGTCTTCACCGGATATCAGCGCGGCGACACGCTTACCGCATTATTCTCTGGCGCACGATTCATGGTGCATCCTTCGACAAGTGAAGGATTGCCAATCGCTGTGCTTGAAGAAATGAGTCATGGAAAGGCAGTAATTGCTGCGGACATTCCAGAGACCATGGAGGTCGCCGGCGAGTACGGCGTGCCGTTCCCGCAGGGTGACATCGGTGCGCTTGCGGACGCGATGATCGATCTCATCACTGATCCAATGCAGGCAGCCGCTATTGGTCATGCCGCTCGAATATTCGTTGAGGATGAATACCATTGGGACGACATTGCGCAGGATACTGCTGCGCTGTACCGCCGTCATTCGATGGTTCGCCAAGGCGTGTTCGCGGTTCGATAACCACCAAATCAAAACCGAGTCTCAATGGACTCGGTTTTGTGATCTCAGTGATGGGACTGAACTGATTCTTTGGAAGGGTTGTGATCGGATCAGAAACTAAAACCCTCCCCCTTATGAAGGGTGAGTTTGGGGTGTTCGATTCCTGATTTTGCAGATGTTAAGTTGACTTAACATCTCACTTGCAAAATTATTGGCATTTCTGCATGCAAAATGTTAAGTCAACTTAACATGTCGAAAATACGAAAACGCATGTCCCTATCCGTCTCCCACATCCATCAAAGAGCAGCTTTCCCTCAGGTTTCACTCCGGAGAACATCTTTCACAATTCGCTTCCCGATAAAATCTGGCACGCGACCAGTGATGTTTCGTGATCGAAGGAATGGAATATGCGCAACGCTTGCGTGTCCTGCAAAAAGCGTTGGGAGAATTTCTGATTCGCCGTACGTGTCGATTGCTTGTCGCACCTGTACCAGTCCTGATCGGTAGAGGTGATCGCGTCGGAATCCCAGTCCAACGGCGTTCGGATGATGGAGTCCGCGGGAAATACGAACACATAATCTCCATGCGGAATCGAATGCTTCACGATCGGCGTTGGGAATATCGAGCGCGATATTTAATTTTCGTCGTGCGTCGTACAGAGTTTCAAGGCAGGATCGGAAATCCATTTCCTTTGAGAGTGCCGCAGTCCACGCTTCCCAAAATGCTGGATCCGTCGACTCTTCGCCGTGAATTTTTTGCTGCATCGCAACGGCTAAGCCCTCATCGGTTGCGCTGTAGCCTGCGAGTCCTCGGCCAAGTAAGAGGATCGGTGATGATTCGCCATTTGCCGTACGGAGGGCATGGACTTCGATTTCATGCGTCAGAACGCGTGCAGCACGCGCTCGAGACGAAAGGAATGTTTTCGGAATTTTGACGATTGGCGTCTGATTCGTTGAGCCTCCGCGAGATACTGTGACATTTGGACGATGCACGAATCGGGTCGTCCAATGCGTAAGACCGTAATAATCGAGTGCGGCTCGAACCATCCGCTCGAACGTTTGTGCATCAACTCGATCGCGATGCACATGAAGTTCACCGGCATGCGATCGTGCGAGAAGTGTGTCGAACTCATCAGAAAGTTCTGCGCTCGATTGAACGCATGGTCCAAAAAGGTGATCGGCGAGCGCTGTAACTGCTGCGTCATCTTTTCGTTTCATTGCGCGAATGACATGTGCCCTTGTCTCGAGCTCGGCAAGTTTTTCGCGGTAGAGCGATCGGATATCTTCAGGAGCAGGAAGCGAAGCGATTCGGTCATGAACCGAACGAAGATTGGTAAGGTATCCGTTTTCATCGAATCGATCGAGTCGGTGATAGACAAACGTGGGAACAGTTTTGTTCGCAAGAAAATCTTCACGTGAGCGGCGCGCGCTTGCGCGATGTTGACGGACGAGATTTGCGAATGGAAATGGTGGGAGGGTTTGGAACGTCTTATAGAGTGCTGCGTCGAGTGGTTCCATAGATTACGTACGGCTCATTGGGATTTTCCACTTGTCGACAAATTGGCCAATACCATCTTTGGCGAGTTTATGTCGGACGGTTGTTGTTTTGTCGGCCCAGTCAAGCAGTGACGCGAGATCGATTTTGTATCGATTTTGAACAACAATGTACTCTACGGCTTTATCAGTGATGGCTCGACGGATTGTTCGAGGGCTGACGCCGAAGAATTTTGCAGCTTCTGATACCGAGAGGCGAATCGAGGCGTCTTCCATAGTGTAATGTTTTGCGAACTTTTACGTCCTACGCGAACCTTAGCGAAATTAATCGTTCCTTTCATTTTTCCTTCATAACTGACAGCTTCCTTCTGTTGAGGATTATATACAATTTTCTGAAAACCTGCTAAGATTCGTCCTAATTTCGATGGACTGTAATGCTCTGGTATTTCTTGCGTCTATATCCATGTCAACCCTTCGCGAAAAATTCCTCGCTTATCGCGTGTACCGTCATCAAGACAGTGCGGCGTATGGCGAAATCTACGACTTGTTTGCGGATCGCATTCGACGATTTCTGGCATTCAAGCTTCCAAGAAACGAAGACGCTGACGATCTCGCTGGCGAAGTCTTTCTTCGCGGCTGGGAGTACATGACAAGCAGCGCGGTGAGTAACCTCAATGCTTTTTTCTTCCGGATTGCTCGCAATTTGGTTGCGGACTTCTATCGGAAGTACAAGGTAACCGAAGAGCTGAGTCAGGCCGCGGAAAAGGATGACGGCGTATCGGTATCCGACGAAATCGCGACAAAGATTGAGAGTGACGAACTTATCAATGCGCTCAAGCATTTGAAGGATGAATACCGCGAAGTTCTTGTCATGAGATACCTGAGTGAAATGGAAGTGGGGGAAATTGCGTCTGCTTTAGAGAAGACGTCCAACAGCGTTCGAGTGCTCTTGCACCGAGCAAAGAAGGCGCTTCAAGATCACGTTGAAAAAGCATAGTGTATGAATACCATTGCCGCACAACTTCGCGCAGCAAAAAACCGCCCAGCAGCTGGAGGTTTTTCCGATGATGCGCGTTTGGCGGCAAAACGATCGTTACTTTTAGCAATTGGCGGTGAGGCTCCTGAAGCGTCGTCAGCGCCTGCGGTAAATTTGAAAACTCGGTACGTCCTCTGGCTTTCGCAATCGTTTATTTCTCGTCCTGTCGCTTTTGGTGTTGCAAGCGTCGTTCTTGCGGTGAGCGGTTTAATGACAACAGTAAGTGCTGCCCAGCAAAGTTTGCCTGGCGATGTTTTGTATACAGTGAAACTTATTAACGAGCGTGCGCAGCTTCAGCTTGCGTCGCTCGACCGTAAAGCTGTTCTTCATACGGAATTTGCACAGCACCGTTTAAAGGAGGTCGCGCAGTTGCAGTCAGATACTTCTGGTCGCGATACGACGCTCGTCGCACAAACCATTGACGCATACACGCAAGAAGTTGCGTCGGCAAATCAAAATCTTCGTGAACTTCAGGCGACGGGAAACAGTACGACGGTCGCTACAGCAAGTGAGGTTCAGCAAAATCTCGTCGCACTTGATTCAACAATTACGAACACCGTTGGCCCAGCAACATCATCTGCGGAATCTGCTGCGGTAACAACAGCGCAGAATACAACACAAATCGCACAGGACGACAGCGTCAGCGTTGCGGTCGAAGCGCATGACGAAGTGAGCTCCGAACAATCGACCCGAGAGCTTAACGACATGTTCATTCGTCAGTTTGCCGCAATCGGTACGCGAAAAACATTTGACCTTCACCGGCTTTCGATTATTCGCACATCACTTGCATCGCACGCAGACGTTCTTAGTCCTCTCGGAATTATTACGGAAACTGACCTTCAGCGATTAGATCGGAGTATCAATATCGCTGTCGCCGATGTTGCTCCGGCAATGGATACATTCGCTGCTGGTGGATATCGCGCCGCATTCGATGCACTCAAGCATGCAGACACGGTGCTTCGAGGAATCGAATCAACTATCGCTGACGCTGAAACAGAGATCACTGCCGCACTAATGAATCCACAATCGCCAACCATCGTTCCTGTACAATAGATGTCCTCGGAATTCCTTCATCGCCGATGACGCTGTCGCGTCGGCGAACAAGGGATTGTGAAGACACAATTCCCGCACCAAGTATGCATTGTGGGAGAGTCCGCTCTCTCAAAGGTCGAGACCGCACGGTCATGCATCCTTGTACTCTCACCCCATTATATTTTGGGGAGAAAAGACTTCAGAAATTATGACAAACGTTCTTCAAACTGGGAAACGCGCGGTGTCTGTAGCAGTTGCTGCAGCAACCATGCTCTTCTCTGTCGGTGCTGGCCTCTTGCAGCCTTCGGTTGCAGCAGCAGCATCTGCTGGTGACTTGATCAAGGGCACATCGCTCTCGACCGTGTACTACTACGGTTACGACGGAATGCGCTACACGTTCCCGAACGAAAAGACATACAAGACGTGGTACTCGGATTTCTCCGGCGTCACCACGATCTCTGATAGTGCGCTTGCAGATCTTTCTCTCGCAGGCAATGTCGTGTACCGACCAGGTTCG
>CAYROW010000022.1:0-13568 GCA_964425965.1 uncultured Gammaproteobacteria bacterium | reverse complement strand
GCATCGCGGGACGTGGATCGCGACGAAGCGGAGCGAGCCATGTCACTCGCGAGTGACATGGCGAGCTTGCTCGCGGGAGCGAGTCGCCATACACGTCTGTGGTATTTGTTGCTAACATTCGCCATTTTTATTGACAAAAAGCCCGATTTTTGTTACCATGGTTCGTGCTGTTGAAAGGGTTTCCCCCACAAAAACGTGTTGAATTTCGGTTCAATACGTTTCCGTGGAGGAAATCCTTCTTCCACAAACCTCCCCTCAACGTCCCCCCCCGCAGCAGGAGAAGCTCATGAGCCTCGAAGATCGTATCGTCCGTCGGCTGGATCATCACCTCGGAAACGAGGAAGCGCCGACCTCAGTGCCTTTCACCTCGGATCCCGCGCCTCGTCGTCGTCGCCTCGTCCGTGCCGTCACCGGTGCGCCGGCGGGCACGACGGTCGTGGTGAATCGCGATCCGGCGAAGGTCGAGGCCGTCGAGGCCAAGGCGGTCGCGCGGGCCGCGACGGCCGCCGCCTTGGAGGCTCGTCGTCTGGCCGAGGCCGAGGCGGAGCGCCTCCGCAAGGAGAATGAAGATGCCGCGCGCAAGCTCGCGGCCGCCCTCGCGGACCTCGCGAAGAAGCCCGTCGTCATCGCGCCGGCCCCGCCCGCGCCGAAGCCGGTGGTGAAGAAGGGGGCGTTCAACGTCCTCGATCACCTCCGGAAGAACGGCGGGAAGCCCGTCGAGTCCGTCGCCTCGCGTCCCTCGAAGGAGGCGCTCGCGGCGCTCGGGCGGACCATCAACAACGATGAGCCCTCGGCGCCGAAGCTGCCGGACCCGGTCTACAACGACGACCCGAAGCGGACGCTCCGCGAGCGGATCCGGGCCCTGAACCCGAACACCGTCGCGCGGATCCACGCGGAGAAGCCCGTCGTCCACACCTGGCCGACCATCAAGCGTCTCATCGCGGCGGAAGGGAAGGCGGAGGCGGGAACGACGTTCCACCAGCACATCAAGGTCTTCGTGGCCTGGTGTGAGCAGCGCTGACAGCACAACGACGAAAAAGCGGGCCGAAGACGAAAGTCTCCGGCCCGCGTTTCATTTTAGACGCTTCGTTCCTTTACGCCCGACAGCCATCCCGCAATGTCCCATGCAGTATCAAGGATTTCTTCATCAACCAACGACGGGTCAACATCCGGCGAAATGACGCTGCCTGAGGTGGTGTCCGGAATAAGAGCACGAATAATGGTGTCGCGCGCTTTCGTGATTGCTTCAATGCATTCGTCAGTGTCGCGACCTCCGATATCGATTTCGCCGTCGTCAATACGTTGCCGGAGTTTTTCGACAATAACGAGGAGTCTCTGGAGTGTCCCGATGGTAGAAAACAAGAACGAATAATCTGGGCCGCCATTTTCAGTGTCGAGCGCAGCGCTAAGGCTGTTTGCAATTTCAAGCGGCTCTTGTCCGTTTAGCCACAGGTGCGATGGGTTTATGGTTTCTTTTGCTGCGACGTGTGCGGTATCTTCAGCGGCGCGAACATTTGCGGAAGGTGCTGTCTCGATCATTCGTCGATTCGCGTATTGAATAGCGCTACCGATCACATCACGCAAGAAGTTTTCGTTTTGCGTGTTTGGGGTATCAAGTCCGAGGATTGCCGTATGAAGCTGCTCGATGTCTTCTTTGGGGGATGAACGCTCGAGCAGAATGAATGCGCTTCGTGATGCGCGTGTTGCGGTTTCTTGTTCTGCTCTGGTAAGCGTCCCTTCCGTGACACCACGGAGAACGCCAAGAAGCTCGAAGAGAAATTGGGCCCTCTCCTCCCAGCGTTCGTAGTTGTAGCTATCCTCTCTTTCAATGAAAGCGCTCAAGGCTGCCGCACGATTTTCCTGCATCATAAAATAGAATATTCTCCATCGTACCGTATTCTCGGTATTCAATTGTGGATAACAAATGCTACACTCTTGGAGAAGGATACGGAGTTTCTATTATGCCAAAAGTTGCTGTTGCAGAAGGGAATAATCCGTCGCGAGCGATTCGTGAGTCGCTCGACAATCTTGGCAATGCGTTTATCGATCTCGCAAAATCTGCGAAGTCGATATGCATTGTTTCAACCGGATCAGTCGAGTCCACGCAGGCGGTTATTGACGCAATTGCGCTTCACAGCCGTGTCCCGATTCATGTACTGAGTGCTGACGACGAAGGCGACGTCGTGGAGGCGACGATCCCTCGGGGTGATGATGTCCGAATGCCTATTCGTCGACCGCGATCGGTTTTTGATGTGGATGTTGTTATTTCATTGGTGCCGATGTTGGCAGATCATCATCGTCGAACCGCGTTATCCATCGAGCAGTTTTGTTTTGCAACGTGGTATGTACCAGAGCGTCGAACTGCGCACGGATTTGTGCGGAGCCACGAGCCGTGGTTGGAAGGGGATTTGCGTGATGGAGTTCTTGCTGATCTTTACGCACAACGCCCGATTAATCTTGCGATCATCGATGGTACTGAAACTGCCGGTATCACCCTTGCGAGTTTTGATGCTATTGCACTCGATGCGGTCGGGGCGCATATGGCGGGGATCGACCCAGAATCCGTTGGCTATCTTTTGGCGCTTTCACGGCAGGGGCTCGGCGTCTGTGCACTCTCGAAGATTGATATTCCACTCGGAATGATTTCGAGCTAGAATATTGGCATATGTCTACCTGTATTTTTCCTGGGCGGTTCCAGCCATTTCACGAAGGTCATTTGCTTGTGGTTCAGGGAATGATGAAAATTCACGGCAACGCGACCATTGCTATTTGTGAAGGAAAGTCGGAGCACGGCGCCGACGTTCCGTTTACCGTGGCGCAGCGTCACGAAATGATTAGTGCGGCATTGCTTGCGGCAGATATTACCGAGGCAACAATTGTTGACGTGGTCGACAAGCCGACCGACGAACAGTGGGTCGATGCCGTGTTGGATGCTGCAGGTCGGCCGGTTGAGCCGTTGGTATGGAGCGGGCGTGATGACATTCGGGCGATGTTTGACGCACGATCAGTTCCGACGAAAAAAATCGTTCCTGTTCCGGGAATTGACGGCGCAGCAATTCGTGCAGCAATTGTGAGCGGGAAAGTTGATGAATGGCGAAAGAAAATTCCTGCTGGCGCCATTGATGTCGTTATGGAAATTGTGAATAAGCGGTAAAATGACAACGGCCCGTCTCTCTTGCGAGATCGGGCCGCTTCGTTTGTTTTGTGGGCATCACCCGTGGGCGGCGATGCATGCCACAATTGTGTCGTAGATGACTTGTCCGTCGGTGAGCGGAATGTTCTTGCCGTTGGTTCGATCGACGACGCCGTCTCCGTTATCATCGCCGATCACGATGAACTGGTCGCCGTTGGGGACGAACACCGCGAGCGACACAAGCGGAGGGTCGATCAAGACGGTGAGTTTCGACATTCCAGCGCCGATGCCGCAACGGTCGTCGCGCAGGCTCCACAGGTCTGCGAGTATCGGTTTGGGGGCTTGTATTTTGAGGGCGATCACTTTGTGCTCTCCCTCGCGAACCACTCGCTTCTCCGCGATCGAGATCCTTTCGCGCGTCGCGCCTTGTGCGCGTTTCGGGAAGAAGAACGCTCCGATGATGGACACTACGACGGTGACAGCGGTGAGTACGATCGCGACGATGATGACGCGGCGAACGCCTGCCGTGAACCTTTCCCAGACAATCCCACCGACGGTTGCGAGCCCTTCTGGTCCGAGCCAATCCTTCGACATCAACACCTCCCACAGAGATATTAGCCAACGTTGGCGAAAAAATCAAATCGCCTCAAAACAAAATCTCAGTAGCCGTGCTACTGAGATTTTGAGCTTACATTCCTTTCTTGAATCCTTCGATTGCTTTGAGCACCTCAAGTGGTACGGCAAAGACCACGGTGTTCGATTGATCTGATGAAATGTCGTTGATGGAGTTCAGGGTGCGCAGATGCAGAGCTCCCGGCGCATTTGAGAGCATGGTTGCGGCGTGTGCGAGATTTTCTGCAGCAGCGACCTCACCCTCTGAGTTAATAATAACCGCGCGACGCTCGCGTTCTGCCTCTGCCTGCTTCGCGATGGTTCGTACCATGTCTGGAGGCAGGTTAATATCTTTGAGTTCAACGGCGGTCACTTCGACGCCCCACCCACCAGTTGCAGCTTCAACAAGCTGTTCGATGCGTGATGAAATCTGCTGTCGCTGCGACAGGAGTTCGTCGAGCGTGACTTCGCCAACGACGTTGCGCATGGTTGTTTGCGCAAGTTGAAGGACTGCCCAGTGTACGTGCTCAACTTCGATGACCGACTTTTGTGCGTCGACGATTTTGTAATAAATGACGGCGGTGATTTTTGCTGAGACGTTATCTTTTGTGATTGCGTCTTGTGGTGGGACTTCAACGGCTTTTAAGCGAAGGTCCACTTTTGTCATGGACTGGAAAATTGGGAAGATGATTCGCCATCCTGGATTTACCATGCTTGAGTACCGTCCCATGGTGAATTTCACACCACGTTCAAATTGATTAATTTGGCGCAATGAAACAAGGAGAACTATTCCTGCAAGCACCAGAATGAAGAATGGCATAGGTTTGTGAAGATTACGCCATTAGTATTATGCCGATATCGCTGAAAACGCAAGGATCGCACGTAATATCTCTTCGCGGGCTGGATTTTCGCGAACGACAATATTGTGAATCGCGTGGAGAAACGGAAGCGCAGAAAGGACGACGCCTGGAACGTTTTCAATGCACGGAATCGTGTTGAGCGCCTCGCTTCCGCGGACGGGTTTTTGACCATGAGCAAGCCTGACGCCGGTTGTATAGTTTGTCGAGTTGTTACTCTGCGCGGTCGCGACTAAATCACCGAGCCCCGCAGGTCCGAGCGCAGTATGTGCTTCGCCACCAGTCTGAGAAATAATCTGAATCATTTCGTGCGTTGCTTGTGCGACGAGCGCGCCATGAAGATTGCTTCCGAGAGCGAGACCGTCACAAATGCCCAGACCAAGAGCGTAAATATTTTTTAACGATGCCGCGAGAACGGTACCCGTAACGTCTGCAGTTTGCCCAACAACGAGTGGCGTTTGTGAAAATAGTAACGCGACAGCGTTTCGTGCCTGAGGCGATGTACTTGCTGCAACGCCAATTGCGGGAAGCCCTGCAAGAATTTCTTCGGCAATCATTGGGCCGCCAAGAAAAACAAACGGATTTTCCGGTGGAAGATTTTGCGGAAACAGCGTATCGACGCGATGACAGGTTTCTTTTTCAAATCCTTTTGATGGACTGACAACAATCGTGTTTGGCTTCAGGAGGCTGTGAATGCTTTGGAGTGCCGATCGTGCGGTCCATGTTGGCACGCAGACAAAAAGTATGTCGCATGCGGGAATAAGAGATTCAAGTGGGTGTTGTTCGGGCAAAATGTCACTGTTTTTATCCCAGCATGTAACGGTGATCTCTGTATGAGGACGGAGAAGATGATGCAACGCCTTCCCGAGCTCACCGTACCCAAGAATTACAACCTGTGTTGCCATATAGCGCATAGTATACCGCTCAACATAAACCAATGAAAAAATCATGAAGGGTAGACTGGAAACAGTCTCTGCCTCGTTTTATACTCATATGCGGTTCATGTTTCTTTTTATTCTTTTCTGTATGGACACACAAAACTTCAAACACCATCTTCCGTCGTTACTTGTTGGGTTTCTGGGTGCGGTGTTGTGCCAGGTGCTCTTGATTGCTATTGGGCTTGGGGTCATGTTCCATTCGCCAATGAAAGATTCGATCCGAGAAAAGCTTGAGTCGATTATCGATCGTGCGGTAACGGAGAAGAATCTTACAGATTCTGCAGGGAATCATTCCGATGTTATTGATGTTGTCGATGCAGCGAACCCGGCGGTTGTTTCGATTGTCATTACGAAAGACGTTCCGAAGATGGAGCAGATTTTAAATCAGGACGGTCAGTCAAACCCGTTTGGTTTGTTCGGATTTTCGTTTCCGCAATATCGACAGAATGGAACTGAGGAGAAAGAAATCGGTGGCGGAAGCGGATTCATTGTTTCCGATGACGGATATATTGTGACAAACGCGCATGTGGTGAGTGACAAAGATGCAAAATATACCGTGCTTTTGAACGACGAGAGTAAACATGATGCGACAGTCGTTGCCGCAGACAACACGCTTGATGTTGCGGTGTTAAAGATTGACGCATCAGACCTTTCGTATTTGGAGTTCGGCGATTCTGACACGGTGAAGGTTGGGCAGTCGGTTGTTGCAATTGGAAACGCGCTCGGACAATTCCGAAACACGGTTTCAGTTGGAGTGATTTCTGGACTTTCGCGATCAATTACTGCAGGAAGCAACAGCGGCTCTGAACAGCTTTCTGATGTACTGCAAACTGATGCGGCAATTAACCCGGGAAATTCTGGCGGACCGCTCCTCGATCTTTCCGGTCGCGTGATTGGCGTGAACGTCGCGACAAGTAGTGGGGGAGAGAATATTTCATTCTCGTTGCCAAGTAATTTAGTGAAATCGACTGTTGATTCAATCCGCAAAAATGGCCGTGTTGTTCAGGCGTATCTTGGTGTTCGATATGTTGTTCTTGACGAGGAGTATGCAAAGGCGAATAACCTTTCGGTGACCGAAGGCGCGCTTGTGATTCGCGGAAGTGACGGAAAAACGCTTGCTGTAGTTCCGGGTTCGCCGGCAGACAAAGCGGGAATTGAAGAGAATGACATTATCACCGAGGTCGATGGTGTGAAACTCGATAGCACGCACCCACTTGCAACGGTCTTGCGACAGAAAGCGGTTGGTGATGCTGTGACATTGAAAATTTTGCACGATGGCGCAGAAAAGACCGTTACCGCAACGCTTGAGGAGCGTCCGGCCGAAGACTAGCAGTTTTAGGAGGATGGCGTATGCTGAATGCATATGAAACATCCATTCTCTATCAGCTTAGTAGCCATTCTTGGTCTCCTTGGCGCCGTTCTCGTCGCGATGTTCGTGTTCCGGGCAATGAACGGAGCAATTATTCCTCCGGATTGGAGGAATACCGACGATACGACGCAGGATGAAGACGACGTTGATACTTCAGACGATGCTTCTGACGTTTCGGAAAGCGCAACGTCGGTTTCGGGAAACATGATCGTAACGAGTCCGTCTGCAGATGAAGTCATTGGTTTGCCCCTTGTTATTAAGGGAAGCGCTCGAGTATTTGAGAGCACGTTCAATTATCGGCTGCTCGACAGTAACGGAACGATTCTTGCGGAAGGGAATGCAATGACTGCTGCACCTGATGTTGGAGTGTTCGGAAGCTTTACCGTCACGACAAGT
Organism: uncultured Gammaproteobacteria bacterium; assembly: GCA_964425965.1. GTDB lineage: Bacteria > Patescibacteriota > Patescibacteriia > UBA9934 > UBA9934 > CAIKHN01. The sequence continues at coordinate 6,263 of CAYROW010000022.1, read as the reverse complement.
TACGCAGCTCCGACGGGAACCACAGGAACGCTCGAGGTCTTCGATTATAGTGCGAAGGACGGCTCAGTCATTGACCTTGTTCGGCTGTCGGTGAAGTTCCCAACACTGGAGTCGATGGTGGTGAAGACGTATTGGACGAATATGGAGACAAGCGGACTGTGTAGCTCGGTCACGGCAACGGAACGTCGTGTGGCAAAATCTGTAGCGACTGGTTACGCCGCTTTAACGGAGCTTCTTGCCGGACCAAATACGCCAGAATCGATGGCGCAACTCTCAACGAGCATTCCGTCGTTTGTTTCCATTAAGAGTCTCACAATTAACGATGGCGTTGCGAAGGTTGAGTTCTCAAAGTCCCTCGAAACTGGCGGTTCGTGCCGTGTGGGATCAATTCGCGCCCAAATTGAATCAACATTGAAACAGTTCCCAACGGTGACATCGGTGATTATCAGTACCGAAGGCCGCTCGCCAGCAGAATCGCTGCAGCCGTAGAGAAGTGCGTAGTACGGAGTGCGTAAGATGAAAAACAAAAACTCCCCGATTGCTCGGGGAGTTTTTGATGCAATGCTTAGAGCAATGCTTCCTTTGCTGCCTTTGAAACGCCGAACTTGAGAACAGTGCGTGCTGGGATCTTGATGGTTGCGCCAGTTGCTGGGTTGCGGCCCATGCGTGCTGCGCGGTTCTTCTTTACCATCTTTCCGAGGCCTGGGAATGCAACTTCGCCAGCGCGCTTGATTTCGCTGTAGATCATTGCAACGAAGCTGTCATACATTTCTCCAGCCTGCTTCTTGGAAACTCCCCATCGCTCTGAGAGTTCTGCCATGATCTGTGATTTGGTAAGACGCTTTGCTGCCATATATCTCGCGGGTCATCTCATCTGAAATGAGCCAACCCGAATTAGAAATAATGAATTACGTCGGAAAGCTTAGCAATATTCGAAGATCCTCGAAAGCGGTTTATTCACAGGGCAATAGCGGTTGCACGAATGTTCAGTTTGGTTTATGAAGGAGATACGAATTTGTTGTATGTCCTTTTTGCATCTTTGGCGGCGTGAAAAATGGAGGTTTACTTTGATTGTTGTTGCATTAAGTTGCACAGCGATTGGATCGATGTATTTCTGGTATCGCGCCGTTCCGCTGTCAGTATCCGCAGTAACGCCACGAGTGAATAGCGCTGTCGATACTGTTCTTGCTGCGCGAAGAGCTGCAACCCTCGAGAGTACTGATGCGCCGTTTGGCGATGATCAGACCGTGAATATTCTTGTTCTTGGACTTGATTCGCGGAAAGAGGGGATTGAACAACATTGCGACTCCATTCACATGGTGTCGGTAAATACGAAAGATTGGACGGTTCTCGTGACGAGTGTTCCGCGAGGAACGTATGCGTACATTCCTCCAGGAACGTATGCTGAAAATGAATACTATTTAGCGAACGCGTGTGCGTTTGCTGGTTTAGATTACGGTATTGAACAAATTGAGCATATTGTTGGGGTGAAGTCAGACTACGTGGTGACGGCAGGATTTTCTCAAGTGCTTGGAATTTTGCGCACACTTGAGTTCCCAACAACAGAAGGATTGCAGTGGCTACGTGCTCGACAAAGCTATAGCATCGGCGATCCACAGCGAAGCGAGAATCAAGCAGTCTTCTTGAAGGACGTTGCCTTAAAGTTGCTCACCGGCGACGGCATGCCGGATATTCTTTTTCATGTGCTCTATTCGTTTGTCGATACAGACATGAGCGAGAGTACGGCGAAGGCGTTATATGACGGCTTGCTTGTACACGGCATCGTTGATCGTCCGAACGATATTGTTTTAACCATGAAGCCGTATTACGACGTAAAAGAACTTCATTTCGATCCAGCAAATGCAAGCAAACAAATCGATGATCTTCTCGCGAGGCTCCAGGGCCGGTTGTCGCGATTCGATTTGTCCGGCAGAACCATTGAAGACGTCCAGCATGACCTTGTGACGTATCTTGAGGGGGTACTTTCAGGAGAGGAAGGATCAGTCGCGGATGTTGTGAGCCAACGGTTGTGGTTGCAGGTTGAAGATGAGGGTGAACGACAGTTGATGCAGTATCGATTTACTGAAGCGTACGCAAAGACGTTGAATGCAACAGATCACGACGCCGCGGTGCAATATGTCGCAGATTATATTTTGGAACAACAAACATTTGGGTCGCTCGTGTGGGAAACAAAGGGGCGAGCGCTGCTTGAGACTTTGTTGCAATATTAGGCTTTCGACCGTCCGGTCATTGCGCTCGCCAACGTTACTTCGTCGGCGTATTCAATATCGGCGCCCATGGGGAGGCCGCGGGCAAGACGTGTCATCGATTTTCCAAATGTTGAGAGTTGGCGCTGTAAATACATGATGGTTGTTTCGCCGTGAACGTCGGGGGAGAACGCAAGGATGAACTCGGTAATTGATGGTGAATTGTTGACGAGATCGAGAAGCGGTTTGACGTTGAGCATTTCTGGTGTGCGACCGTCGATAGGATTCAGCGTGCCGCCAAGAACGAAATAGCGTCCTTTATAAACACCGGTAGCCTCGATGGTGGAAATATCCCGCGCTTCAGCGACAATGCAGAGTTTTGTTATATCGCGACTTGCATCTGCGCAGATTTCGCACAAGTCTTTTTCAGCAAACGTGAAACAGGATTGGCATAGGGTGATATTGCCAAGGTCGACAATCGCACGGCCAATGCTTGCGAGTTCAAGTTTGCTGAAATGGAGAAGCGCGAACGCGTAACGTAGTGCGGTTTTCGGCCCCACTCCTGGTAATCGGCCAAGCGCGGCCGCAGCATTATGAATGGGAGTAGGGAACCGCCGCATGTTTACAATCCGAGATTTTTAAACGCATCTAACCCACCCATCTCTTTCATTTTTTTCATGAGCTCAACCTGAAGCTTGCCGTTTACGTCGTTCAATGCGTCTTTGACGCCGGTTTCGATTTTTGCGTGTTCAAGCGTTTCGTCGATTTTTACCCCGAGGGTTTCATGGCTTCCATTGACGGTGATCATGACTTTGCCGCCCATGCCTTGTCCAACAACAATAACTTCATCAAGCATTGCTTTCATCATCTTGCTCTGGTCGCGCATGTCTTTAATCTGCTTAATCTTGTTGAACATAGTTTTTCTGAACGTTCCTATTTGGCCGATTTTGGGCTTGCGTCATCGGAAACTCGCTCAACGTACACACGAAGTACGTCTCGCGAGCTTTCCTCGACGCGCACCCAAACTCGTCGCAAATATGAACGTTCAGGTGAGATTAATTCTTATCCTTATCGAATCGTACGCTCCGAATAGTACCAACCTTAATGCTTCGGTGGAAGACCGTAGCCTTTTGGCGGAACGCCCGGCGGAAGTCCGATGTTACTTGGCTTTGGTTCGATTGATTGCCCTTCGGGTTGCGGCGATGTTTGCATCATTGGCGCCCGGTTCTCTAAGTTTTTGAAGCTGGCATGCGTTGCGTCCCAGAAGAGCGGCACCATACCAGTTGGGCCGTTACGATGCTTTGCGATGTGTACTTCGGCTTTGGTTTTTTCTTCAGGTGTCAGTTCCTCTGGCTGATAGTTTCGGTCTGCGGCTTTACGGTACAAGAACATGACAACGTCGGCGTCCTGCTCAATGCTTCCCGAGTCACGGAGGTGCGCAAGTTTTGGAATAGCAGGCTTTGTCATTTCCACTGCACGGGAAAGCTGTGCGAGCGCAAGGACAGGGACGTTTAATTCGCGCGCGATCTGTTTTAAGCCTCGAGAAATCTCCGCAACTTCTTGCACACGGTTATCGGTCTTCTTTCGCGCTTCCATGAGCTGCAAGTAGTCGATGACGATCATCGACAGTCCGTGTTCACTTTGGAGTCGACGCGCCTTGGTGCGGATGCTCATGATGGTTGCAACCGGAGAATCGTCAATAAAGATTGGCGCTTCCGAGAGCTTGCCCAACGCTTCGCCAATACGAGGGAAGTCGTCGGCGCTTTCGCTTAATCGACCAGTACGAAGCTTCCACAAATCCACGTTCGCCTCAGCAGAGATCATACGGTCGACCAACTGCTCCTTGCTCATTTCAAGACTGAAGAATCCGACTGGCTTTCCGGTGCGGAGCGCCACGTTACGAATAATGTCCATCGCGAACGACGTTTTTCCCACGGACGGGCGGGCAGCAAGAATAATGAGATCGGAATTTTGGAGACCGGCAAGCAAATTGTCGATACCGAAGAATCCGGTTGCGACGCCACGGAGTTTCCCTTTTTCTTTATGAAGCTCATCAATACGATCAAACGCCTCAGTGAGGAGTGTGTGAAGCGGCGTGAATGATTGTTTAATGAAATTTTGTGAAACGTTAAAGAGGCGTCGTTCAGCCTCGTCGAGCAACACGTCAACATCCTGAGATTCATCAAAGCCAAGTTCAGTAATTTCGCTTGCGGCAGAAAGCAAACGCCGAAGCGCAGCCTTTTTTGCAATAATTTCTGCGTGGTGGGCGACGTGCGCTGCGGTTGTGGTGACGTTGGTGAGCTCGACGAGTGCAGTGCGACCGCCAATTTGCTTTAATACGCCTTTTTCTTCGAGGCGGTTGCCGAGGGTAAGAACGTCAATCGGCTCGTGCCTGTCGACGAGCTCGAGCATAACCTCGTACAAGATGCGGTGGGAATCTTTGTAAAAGTCCTCAGATCGCAATGCATCACCGATTTTTAATAATACGTCCTGATCAAGTAAAAGCGCGCCGAGGAGCGATCGCTCGGCTTCAAGATTATGGGGAGGAATTCGCCCGACATCGGTCATATGCAAAGCATAGTAACCGACTTCAGCAGCTCCTCGAAAGCGTAAACGTGCGTAAGATGTTGAGAAGCTGTGCATGATACAATTATTGCGCTATGAAATCCGATGAATCACGGGTGTGGAGCGCGACACGACCTCTTATTGGCACCATGATTGGCGTGGGAATATTGGGGTTGCCGTATGCGGTATTGCAGGTTGGTATTGTTGCGGGAATGATTGAGCTATTTCTTGCAGCACTCGTGAGTTACGTTGTATTGCGTTTATACGGAGATTTAGTTCTCGTTCGCGGAGGTAAAGCGCGATTCATTCATGTGATTGGGAACGAACTTGGGCATTTTGGTACAGCGATTGCAGGGATCGCGTATGTTGGCTCATTGCTTGGTGCGTTAGTTGCGTACATTATTTTTGGCGGGCAGTTTTTGCGTGTCGTGACGTTCGACGTCGTTCCAATGACCATAACAACGGCAAGTGTTGTGTTCTTTGGTATTGCATCGTTCTTTACGATTGGTGGAACACTGTTTGTTGCTCGTGCGCAAAAAATTCTTATCCCGTTATTCGTTGGTCTCGTTATTCTTTTGATGTTTATTGCAGCGCCGCACATGACGGCTGCGCATCTTCTTCTTCCGGCAACAGGAAACTGGAGTATTCCACTTGGTGTAATGCTCTTTGCATTTCATGGAATGTCGGCGCTACCAGAAATGCGAGATATTCTCGGAAAGCAATCTGGACTTCTTTCGACGTCCATCATGCGAGCGATAAGCATTGTTACCGTGGTGTATGCGGTGTTCAGTGTTGGAATATTGAGCGTGACCGGTGCAGCAACAACGGAAAACGCTATTCTCGGATTATCGACGATCGGCAAGAGCCTTGTGCTCCTTGCAAGTAGTATTGCGCTATTGACCACGTTTAATGCGTACATCAATGTCGCGACGCAACTCACGAACACATTCTTGTACGATTTACGCGTGCGGTTTGTTTCCGCCTGGTGTTTTACGGCAATCGTGCCGTTTCTGTTGTTTCTGCTTGGTGCACAGCGTATTTCGTCGGTGCTTTCAGTTACCGGCGGCGTTCTGGGTTCGTTAACCGCAATCATGATGCTCGTTGCCTATGAACGCGCTCGCGTGAGTGCGGAACTTCCAAAAAATTCCCTTCGTATTTCTCAGTGGGCAATTGGTCTGACATTTGTGATGTTTGTTGGCGTGATGGTGATGACGGTGATTGGATAATCTACTTGATGCCTGATCTGATTTCTTTGGAGGGGTTGTGACGGGAATCGGAGACTGATCGGCCGGGTCGGCCATCCTCATTTTCAGAGAGACATGTCGTTTTTTGACCCTTTTAAACTTCGTGCCACGTTGCGATCTGAATCGAAAATCGACAAATCATCACTTCGAACTCGAAAATGTACCATCACTGATTGCACGCCGCATTATCGCCAGTCTCGCAGATCACTAAAACCGACCACCGTTTTCTTAATGCAAATGAGTTGCG
>CAYROW010000021.1:12040-13646 GCA_964425965.1 uncultured Gammaproteobacteria bacterium | reverse complement strand
TGGCCGCGGTGGTTCTTTTTATTGACGAAAAGTCGAAATTTTGCTATATTTATTGGTTCCTTTCCCCCCTTTCCTGTTCGGAGACCGCATGCCCCTCGCTCACTTCACGAATCTCGACCTTCACCCGACCAACCTCCGCGATGCGCAGCATGTCATCAACGCGCTCGTCGAAGAGAATGCTCGGCTCAAGCTCCTGGCGTACACGGACTCGCTGACCGGCCTCATGAACCGCCTCGCGATCATCGACTGGATTGAGCGCGAGATCTCCCGAGGCGACAACCTCGAGGCCGCTGCGTTGCGGAAGACGCACCACGGCACCAAGAGCCTCGCGATCGTTGCCATCGATCTCATCCACTTCAAGCAGATCAACGACACGCTTGGCCATGCCAAGGGTGACGAAGCGCTTGTCCACGCCGCACGAGCCATCCGCCGCACGGTTCGGCTCAGCGACATCGTCGGAATCGGCAAAAAGGACATCATGGCCGCCCGACCTGGAGGAGATGAGTTCGTCGTCGTTCTCCGAAACACGGACGTCGACGGCGCCAAGATCGCGATCGAGCGAATCCTCAAAGCCATCCGCGAATTCGGACACAGTCTGGACGCCCGGGCAGGCTGCGTGATCTGGGAACACCCAACGAGCGCAACCGCCAAGGCACTGATGGAAGCCGCGGATCACAACGAACGGACGCTCAAGACCGAAAAGCGCGCCGGATCGCTCGTGACTCTGTTCAAACCGTGACATCAGCGCCACGTACGCCCACGGCCGGCCCTTCGCAAGAAGGGTCGGTTGCTTTTTTAGCTAATATTCGCAAACTTTTATAGTGCATAACCTTGACAAAATGCCCATATTTTGCTATAGTATTGCGTCAGAGAGCCCTATCCTCTCTGCCGCAAAACTCCCCGGCCATCAGGCCATTCCCGCACAACACCGCAGAGCCCACAAGGAGCCAATCCCAATGGCCAAGAAGCAGAACATCGACGTCGACCCCTGTCACAAACCCTGCGCCGTGCAGCCCCGCAACAAGCGTCGGCCCACGTCGGAGCCGGGCGTGACGAACATCCTCCTCCCGTGGCTCGCCACGGGCAAGGAAATGACCATCGGCGACTCGGTCCCCACCGAGGTCGACATGGGCGACGGCGTCGATGTGAACATCAGTGTCACCGGCAACGACGCCCAGGGATGGAACTGGGTGGAACCGGAAGACGTCCTCAGCGACGACGGCGTCGCAGCGTGGATCGGCGAGGAGCTCTGCGATGAGTCGATCGAGCGCACTCCCATCGAGCTCGACGTCATCGACCGGTTCTACGCCGGCACCGCGGACTTCGCCGACAGCGTCGTCGCCATCAGCCGGATCGCCGGCATGACGGTCAACGACGTCATCGACGAGCTCGTCGCGAAGGGCATCGATCTCCTCTGGCCGAAGGTCGAGGAGGAGGATGACGACCCGATCACCGCCGTGCACGTGCTGACCAACCGCGACTTCCGCGGCGTCAGCCTCCCCAGCCGGCGACCGAGCTACGCCCACGCGTGACAACGAGGGCGGTGCAGACATCATGCACCGCCCAGCCCCCAGAGCCTCCGAGCGTGCTCGGAGATTGCGGGGGC
>CAYROW010000021.1:0-11940 GCA_964425965.1 uncultured Gammaproteobacteria bacterium | reverse complement strand
AACCCGAATCCGAGCAATCGGAGGAAAAATGGATCAAAAAGAATACGGAGAATACGGCAAGATGGTTCTCCAGAGGATGGCCGAAGAAGCACGGCGAGATATCGAGCGGTGCGAGAACGCCTGGATCCGTCGTCAACAGACGCAGAACCGGGAGGAATCAAGGGAATCGAACGAGCGACCGGGACACGATTCCTGAACGCACGAGGAACGAGAGACGTCATCTCGTTCCGCCCGCAGAGTTCATGATTGACGAATCGTGAGTTGTGCGAGAAACGCAAAACCGCCACCGAGAATCTCGGTGGCGGTTTTGTATATTACGAGAGAATGTCGAGAATGTCTGTTACTGACGCCTCAACGGCCTCCGGATCAAAGTCGCTGGTGCTATCAATACCTTCACCAAAGCGATAGTTACTGTAGAACGCATCGCTAATGTCATCAATCTGCTTGTTCCATGTACTCCCCCAAATACTCTTTGCAACCTCTTCACTTGCGATTGCACGAAGTTCGCCGTCGGTTCCTACGGCGTACACCGTATTTACCGTCAAGAACTTCACCATGCGCGTACCAGGATGATACGTCACATTCTTCCCAAGAGTGATTGATGCCATAAACGCATCCGTCACCACAATCACGTCATCAAAGTTTTCGTACCAGGTGAAGAATACTTTTTCATTTGGGAACGCATGACGCTTTCCATCGTAGTAATACACCGCGTGACATGGATCGCTCACATCTGCAGTGCTTCCACACGCCATCTTAATGAGTGTATTCACGGTTGCCTCAGGAACAGCATCGCGCTCCTCGCTCGTCGTTGTTGCAGCGCTAATGGTAATAGTGATTGACGAACCTCGCGTTGCGTTTCCCGAAGAATCAACGCAATACGCATTCGCGATAGCAACTCCTGCAGTTGTAAATGTCTGCGTTAATGATGCAACTCCACCCCCCACAGTCATCGCACCTTTTGAGACACCGTCGACATACAACGTACACGATGAAACCGCCACGTTATCTGAGACATTCGCATGCAAGCTCACTGGAACGCCGACCGTTGCGTTCGTTGGAAGGAGTCCCGTCACTGTTGGAGCCATCGTATCGGTTGTTGTCGTCGTTGTCGCCGCGCTCACCACGATAGTTACCGTTGATCCTGTTCCCGTGTTCCCCGCAGCATCAACACACGTCACGTATGCCGAATAACTTCCTGCGGAGGTAAATGTTCCAGACACTGACGCGGTGCCAGCACTTAACGTCATTGACGACGTTTTGCTGTCGACATGCTCAGTGCAGCTCACGACACCAACCGCATCGCTATACGTTGCAGTAAACGTCTTCGCAACACCAACCGTTGCGGTGAGCGGCGTTAATGCGCCGACCGTTGGCGCTGTGGTGTCAGTAGTTGTTGTTGTCGAGGACGATGCGGTCACCGTAAATGAAACCGACGTTTCGTCGCCCTCGTTTGAGGCAAGGTCAATAGCACGAATCGTTGCCGTGTGGCTTCCGACCGAAAGCTCAGTTATCCAGCTATACGAATTCGATAATCCAAGATCTACCCATCTCCCGTCATCGTCCATATCCATCTCGTATGATGCAACTGACGTTTCGTCATCTGTTGCGTCATTCCATTTAAATTCCGGCGTCGTGTCTGTTGTTGACGTCTCACCGCTTGAGAGTGCAAAATCGCTCACCTCGTTTGGTCCGTACGCATCATACACAGAAATCGCTCCGGACTCCCCCGCAACAATACGCTTTCCAACAGCGTATTGAATAGCGCCATTCATTGCGTTTGACGTTCCAATAGACTCAAGCGTCCAGCCGGTTCCGCCGTTTGAAGTCGTCGCGACAGTTCCAGCGTTTCCCGCGACCATACACAGCGACGAGGATGAGCAGCTCACCTCCTGAACCGTCTCTGTCGTGTCAAAACTTATAAGAGACAGTGAGCTAAACGTGCTTCCGTTCGTCGTCTTCACGAGCGCACGATTTTCTCCGCCAAAGTATGCGATTGTCGCCGACGTCGCGTCCACCGTATGCAACGTCTCTCCTGTGCCGGTAGTTAACGCCGTCCATGATGTTCCTCCGTTTGTTGTTTTATACGCGGATCCATACGTTCCAACGATGTACACCACCGTTGACGAGTACGCATCCAAGCCGTTCACGTCAAAACTTCCAATACCCGTATTGATACGTGTCCATGTTGTACCGCCGTCGGTTGTTTTGTAGATTGCACCATCCTGACCGCCAATGTACATGACCGTTGATGACACGACACTGACCCCGTACAAATTTTCCGTCGTTACTCCTGTAATTGATGACCACGTCGCACCACCGTCGGTACTTAAAATAATCGTACCGCTCTTTCCCACCGCAAGAGCCGTTGTTGATCCGTACACGTCAACACGGTTCAAGTCCTCACTTACTCCAGTCGTTGATGTGCTCCACGTTTTCCCATCCGCCGTCCGCACCGCTGTTCCGCCGTCGCCGACAGCGACACAAACCAACGATGTTCCACAGTCCACGTCACGAAGTGCTGAGGCAGTCGGAGAATCATACAATACCCATGCCGCAGCATGCGTATCAGTTGTCCAGCCCATCGCCATCGCACACAAAGCAATCACACCCAAACCATTCAAACTCAAAAAGCGTTTTGCGTTCATATACCGCAATTGTATCGTGCTTCCTCTTGTATTTTCGAAAGTTATCCAGAGCTATTCCTCGATCTCACGCAAAAACCAGCTCGTCAACGTACTCACAGCCCACGTCAAAATACCAACCATCAGCGCCGGAAGGAACCCGGACACTGAAACGCCCTTCACAAACGTCGCCATAAACCACACCAATGCCCCGTTAATCACAAACGTAAACAACCCAAGCGTCACAATGTTCACCGGCAATGTGAGAATCACGAGAATAGGGCGAATCACTGCGTTCAACAGCCCAAGCACCAACGCCGCAACAAGTGCTGCGTAAAATGTCGAGACATGAAACCCTGCAATAATCTGCGTTGCCGCAAGAAGTGTTAACGCGTTAATGAACCAGCGGAGAATGAGTTTCATAGATCTTGGGGGTTATCGAGGTCTGAAAATTTCTTCTTTAACGTTATGACGGTGTTTTCGACATCAGCGAGTTTGTCTTTCAGCGTCTTTGCGAGTTCAAGTCCGCGTTCAAATTTTTTCACCCCTTCGTCGAGGTCAACATTTTGCGTTTCGAACCATTCGGTAATGGCTTCAAGCTCTGTAAACGCATCAGCAAACGATATTTTTTTTGACATACGCTACAACAATGATTCTTGAACTGCACTCGTTTCCACTTGGGCACGAATCTCTCCCTCCCCTAATTGTATGGTTAAGTGGCTTCCCGGAGCAACATCGCGCGCTGAACGAAGGATCTTCCCGCCGGATCGCACCAGCGCATAGCCTCGCTGCAACACTTCTCGCGGATCAATACTCTTTAACACGCGCTCAAGCTCCGCGATTGATCGCGATCGTTCATCGAGCACAACTCTCATCCGACTCTCAATCAGGTGCACTCGCCGATCAACGTGCTCGACGGTTGCAATAAGGCTTAACCGGAATCGCTCAAATGCGTAACCAAATCTCCGTGTAACGTCGGACATCGATTGAAGCAATCGTGCAAGCGATCGATCAAAAATACTCAGCGCACGATCGATTGTGTGCGATCGGCTATCAACTTCGTATTGCAATCGATCTTCAATTCTTCTTGCACTCATGACAACGTTTTCCGAAATTTCACGTCGGTCAGGAACAACACGTTCTGCAGCATTGCTCGGCGTGGATGCTCGAACATCAGCAACAAAGTCGCACAAACTCTCGTCGCGTTCGTGTCCGACGCCAACAACAACAGGAACGACACTCTGAAACACTGCACGCACAACCGCCTCGCTATTAAACGCATGAAGATCCTCAAGGCTTCCTCCGCCACGAGTCAACACAATAACTTCCGGCCTACTCTCAATCGGCAAAGCATTCAGCTGTGCAAACGCGCCAAGAATTTCTTGTACCGCATCTTTTCCCTGCACCGTCACCGGAACATGCATAACCGTCACGCCGCTCCATCGATTGCGGAGAATGCGAAGAAAATCTCCGTACGCCGCAGCTTCGCTTGAAGTAATAAGTCCGATACGTTCCGGAAATCGAGGAATCGGCCGCTTGCGCGCCGTCTCGAACACTCCCTCGAGTCGAAGTTTTTCTTTCAGCGCAAGATACGCTTTTTGCAACGCGCCTTCGCCAACAAGCTCGACCGCCGTCACGTTTAAGGTAAATTTTCCAAATCGCTCAAATACTTTGCTTGTCCCTGTCACATGAACTCGCATGCCGCTTTGTAACGGGACGTTCAACGCAAATACGGTCATGAAACAAGAAATTTTAGCCTCCGCTTTTTCGTCTTTCAAATCGAAATTCACCCACTTTCCCTGGCTCACCTTAAACTCAACGACCTCGCCCTCAATTACCATTCCCTCGTGAGGGATGGTCCGAAGGGCGTGATTCACGAGCCCGAGGTAGTCAGAGACGGAAATAATGGCGGGAGAATTCATATGAAGCGACGTAGGCGACGAGGGACACTTTGCGAAGCGAGACCACTGATGCACAGCCGCAGTTGAGCGAAGCGAAACGTCGCGGCGTAGCGTGATTGGTCACAGCGGAGCAAAGTCGTCCCGAGTCGCCACGGAGCAGTACTGAAAATTTATTTCTTCTCAAGAACAAGGATGCGTTTTATGCCGTGAACGGGATCGCCGTCATTCCAGTCGCCAAGCGCATCCATAACGACATCGTATTTGTACATATAATTTTCTCCACGTCGCGTACCAGGATCATTCGTGATGAAGTTCTCCGCATCATATCCGCGGATCACAAAAAGATGATACAACGGGCCTTCGCCGCTATAAAACGGATTCCCCAATTCCTGACCAGCAGCAAGCGCGACAACCGGTGTCCCTGCAGCAATGTACGTCTTAATCTGATCAACCGTCGGATCATCAATAATGGTTGCGGTCATTGTTCCGAAATACGATTCGCTAAATGCTCCAAGCTGTGCCGCCGTCACACTCGGCTCAAGCCCTGCCTTCGTTTCTGCGTCAACCATGTCGAGCAACGCTGCATCGGCGATCTTTGGATCAAGAACACCGCTCACCCCAGCATAATATTGGGCAACCATGTACACCGCCGCCTCTTCACATGTGTCCTCATGAACAACGTCCCAGTTTGCGTACGGGGCTTGTGATGTAAATGGTACGGCGAGATTTTTTGATGCCGGTGGCGTCTGAATCACCTCAAGTGCTGCCTTTGCGACAACGGAAAGATCTGGCGATACCGGCGTCGGCGTCGGTGTTGCGACCATCGACGATTCATCCTTCTTCTTCACTAATTCGTTATACGTCACCGACGGCACCGTTGACGTTGGAACAACCGGACCTCCATGAAGTCGTTCGTACACGTATAAGCCGACACTCACGACCGCGACAAGTCCAAGGAGATACCCGTACCAAGGCTTCCATGGTTTTTGTTTTTCGTCGAATGGGTTTTTGAGCAATCGATTCATGATCATAAAAGTTTGAGAACGCTCTAATTTTAGGCTAGTTTCGATGAACGTCGAGTAAAGTTTCCGAGGTGTACTTCTCGGTACATCGAGGAAATTTGCGATGATGTGAGTCGAAAATAGACAAAATTAGAGCGTTCTCTGTTTTGCCCACTGGCGAACAACCCACGTAGCCCGGACATCATCCTCATTGTAACGCAGCACATCGTTCAACATTTCACGATTTCCAGTCCGCAACCAGTCCTCATACCACAATACCGAGTTCAACCCTGACGCGTCGTCATGTCGCCAACGGAATCCTAAAAATTGCGCGATGTCTTTTAACGAATAAAACGATAACGGAAAAATCACTGCTTCGCGCAATCGCTCTAGAACATCAACAGAACGTTCAGCGAGGTCCTCAACGAATCCTTCTGGCGCACCATGACGCTCAGCCATAAGCCGAAATACGTCTTGCTCGTACCATCCATAGTGATAGACCGGAATACCCGGACGCGACTCCATAAACGTAACAAAAGCATCCCATGCCGCCTTTTCTTCGTCTTCTTTCTCGGCGAGGAACGTGTGGAACTCGTCACCCTGCGCATGAACATCAAGAACACCAAAAAGGTAATGCAAGTCACGAAGTGGATCAGCCTCAATATCAACAACAAGTGCGTCGTCAGTTTTTGGAAAGTCGATTTTGCCAAGCACAACAGGCTTACCATCGAGCAACGCTTTTGCCCCAAGAATGAGGAACTGTAATCGTTCTTGCGTAATTCCAGGAACGCCACGCGCTAACAAATCAGCATTTCGCGTGGAAAGTTCTGCGACCGTCGTGATACCTGCATCGTTTAACGCGGTCACCTCGCTTCGCCAAATACGATTCATGCGCGAGAGATGGTCAGCGGCAAGCGTCTCTTTTTTACATTCGTCGAACCACGGCGACTGTTTGCAGTCGGATGTTAAAAAATGCGGTTCGCGAATGCCTTCGAGGATTCGCTCAATTCCGTCGAGCGTTAACCGAAACTTTGTTTGATACTCCTCAAGGACATACGCCTCAACAGTTCCGTCAGGTCGCATAATATAGCCCTGTTTCGGCTTCATGCCCTGAATGTTCCGAAGTACTTCCGCGTAAAACGCACCCTGCACGCAATATTCATCTTTTAAATGTCGAGAACGCTTAATGTCACAGGCGACGTAATAATACTCACCAAAATTTGATTTTCCAGAAACGCGCTCTAAAAGATCAGGCCTTGCAACCCAATGACCATACACAAGAACGCCGCCGTAAATGGATTGCGCGCCCTGTTTCATGAGCTCGAGCGTCTTTGCAACAGCGTCGTCTTCTGTATCTGCAGAAACTTCGATAGACTTTCGCGTTACTAAAATTGCGCGCTCCTGTTCTTGGATGAGCGCGTCGTCTTGCACTCGTGCACGCATCGGGTCGTCCCGGTGCGGTAAGGTCGCATCAAACCAGATCCACGATGGACACTTGAGATAGCGATAAAAGCTCTGTTTGGTAATGCGTTTGGACATGCACCCAGTGTACAGGACTATTCCACGAACGTGAATAAATCTTCGATTTTTACGCGAAGATACTTCGCAATTCTGAATGCAGTGAGCAGCGAGGGTTGCGCTGTGCCTTTTTCGATTGCAGCGAGCGCCTGACGACCGATGCCAACTTCTTTCGCGAGATCAATCTGAGAGATCGGAATAAGAATGCGATGAGAGTACACGCGGGAGATGAACATATGATGATCTGAAACTGATCTTGGACGGGCTGTGAGGGAGGCGGCGATACTCGCGATCCGACCAGACAGTCCGATTTTCGATTTCGAGGATGTTGCGTCGACACAACATTTTATCTGCAAAAAAACCAATACTTTTGAATATCAGATGTCATGTCGACACAACATTCATAATATCACAAAACCGACGACCCAAGGCCGCCGGTAATGCAACATCATCTCCGTCCCACTCACACCCCATCCAAGATCAGACTCCGTTCCGATTATGTTTTTTACTTCACATCCTCCACCGTCACCTTCGTCATCACCTGTTCCGCAAGTGGACGATCACGGCCGTCAGTGTCTGTTGCCGCGATAGCATCGACGACATCCATGCCTGACGTCACTTCGCCGAAGATACTGTAATTGTGCGGCAGCGGGTTATCTTTATGCATGATGAAGAACTGACTACCATTCGTATTCCGTCCAGCATTTGCCATTGCAACCGTTCCGCGAACGTATGTGTGATTATCATTCAACTCATCCTCAAATTTGTATCCAGGACCGCCAGATCCTGTTCCCGTTGGATCACCTCCTTGGATCATGAATCCTTCAATGACGCGATGAAAAATCAACCCGTCATAATATCCATTGCTTGCCAGGTACACAAAATTTGAAACAGTTTTTGGCGCGGTGTCATCGTACAACTTGAACACAATATCGCCATGCGACGTTGTGATGCGGATCTGCTTGTTATGAATCTGCTCAGCAGGAAGAGCTCCTGGGAATGTCCATGTTTTTGTTTCCACAACAGGGGTTTGCGATGAAGACTCTTGTGACGCAGGAGTTGTACCTGATTGCGATGCTGTTGTGCAACCCGCTCCCAAAAGCAACAAAAACCCCGCGGTGATGATCAAGGCGTTTTTCACAGTGTTACTGTAATTGCGACGTTAAATCCTGAACCTTTGCTTGCTGAATGCGAAGCGCGTACACCGAAGTAAACAACACCGCTGAAAGCGAAAACACCAGCACAAGAAGCAACGCCATAAGCTCCATACTTCCCGCTGGCAGCGCGTTGCAGCTTTGGCAGAGATTATGATGACGCGCAGGCGCGACAACAGGAACAACGTGCGAAGACTGCGAAAATGCACGAGCACGTCGAGGAGTTGGTGTCGATTTTTTTGTTGAAGCGCGTGTTGCCATAAAAGAAATATTGATGATGACAAAAGTATATCACTCTTGAGACCTCAATGCTTCCCCATTTGCACACCCAACACCATCTTCTGCAATATTCCATTCCGCAACCGCAGTCATCGTGACGAGTGTTGCGACGTCATCAACCGGAAGAGAAAGCGCAAACGCGGTTGATGAAAATTCCTGTCGATTCCCTGCGCCAAATCTTCCTCCGCATCCCCCGCGTTCCCCCACATTCTCTATACGAACAGGAACACCGTCCGGCAATGTATATGCAACGTGCATTTCGTATCCCCTTGTGCCATTTGGTGCTTTTGCGCGCAATGCATCAAACGCCGTAAGCATTATTGGCGCAGTAACATTCGGTGCAATCCCAAGCGCAAAATCGCCCAGCGTCGATACACGCACCGCCAAAACATCCTGCGTGTCTGCAACAACATCAGCTACACGTTCCCACATACCAAACGATGCATTAAACCAATACACCGCCGTTGCGTTCAATGTTCCCGCGGTCACCGAACGCTCAAACGAAAGAATAATCGGCGTATCGTGCTCTATATGTATTGGTGCAACATGATACACATGACTCACGAGCGGAGTTGCCACCGTCGCCGCATCATCCACCGTTATCGAGAAATCATTCGCAGCGCGCGAAAGCCCGGTCATGGTCATAACACCATCATCGCTTTGCACTTCCATCGCTTCTGGTTCTTTGGCAACAATAAACCACACCGTCATTCCCAAAACGATCACCGCAAACACTCCAAAAATTCCTCGGATTGATTTCATTCTTGCATTATACAACGTCCTCCCACGGCAAACCGGTTCTACCAAACATGCCGTACGTTGCGCACGATGCGTAAATTGGTTTACGGAGTTGCAGCCGCTCAACAATCGCCTCTGGACGGAAATCGAAACGCTTCTTCACTTCATCTGTTAAATCATCACCATTGCCCGCCTTTGCCGAAAGCACCAATGGCTCAGCCACACCAAGCGCATACATAGCGGTGATGAGTACATTTGACGCAATACCTTCTGTTACCAATGTCTTTGCCGCAAAACGCGCCATGTAGGTCCCGGATCGTCCTGGCTTCAATGGATCTTTTCCTGCCAATCCCATGCCGCCATGCGGAAGCAATCCGCCGTACGAATCTGCAAGGACCTTCCGACCAGAAACGCCGGCGTTCGCGCCAAATCCACCCTTCGTGAATGAACCGCCGGAATTTACCAAAATCGTCACATCATCAATTGACGGCAATGACGGCGCGATTGCTTCTTCGACAATCTGCGCCTGCACAATAGACAACTCCATTGTCGGATCATGTTCAACAATAACCGTCACCGCACGAACCCGATCACCATCTGTTGCGAGCTGTACTTTTCCGTCTGGCCGCAACCACGAAAATCGCGGATCATTTTGGCGCAGCATATCAATACGTCGCGCAATCACATTGGCATACACCACGCTCCGCGGCAGCATTTCGCGAGTTTCCTTTGTCGCATAACCGTGAACAATCGCTGTGCCCTGTGCGCCGCCACGAACCATCGTTCGCGCAGAATCTTCTGTCGGTTTATCGAGGTTTACAAAAAGTTCAATCGCGTCGTCGTATCCCGCGGCGGCATATACCGCCTTCCCAATCGCTGCAGCATCAAAATCCGCACGGGAATCCACCACGCCACCAAGCATTACCATGCCATTACTTCCCAACGCCTGAACGTCCATTCGCGTTAATGGATCGCGTCGCAAATATTCATCGAGAACAGACTCGACGATTTGATCGCATACCTTATCCGGATGTCCAGCAAGTGGGGCTTCGACGACTTTGAGCATAAAAAGAGATACCAAGAGACTACCACAAAACGTTATCCACACCGAGAGCCTTGTGTTCGTTTTCTGTTCGGCTATGATACGAACATAACACGAATGCCTATGTCCATTCTTCCACCGCTTACCAAAAAACAACGTGAAGTTCTGGATTGTATCGAGGAGTTCGTGAAAGACAACGGCTACACGCCTTCATATCGGGAAATCGCCGAGCAGCTCGGTCTTTCGTCCCCAGCAACCATTCACCAGCACATCAAAACGCTGTGTGAAAAAGGCATCATCAACACCGGCGACCGTGGCGAAGCACGAAGCATCGAGCTTGTGGAACCAGAGCGCATGTCTCCTCTCGCTATTATGCTCCCACTTGCCGGGCTGATCACTGCCGGCGAGCCCATCGAAGCCGTCGAACAAAACGAAGCCATGGCCATTCCCGCAGACTTCGTTGTCGACCCTATGAACTCATACATTCTTAAGGTGAAAGGACGGTCAATGATCGAAGACGGCATCTTCGACGGAGACTACGTCGTCGTCGAGCGGAATCCTTCTCCAAAAAATGGCGACATCGTCGTTGCGCTTCTCGACAACGCTTACGCAACCCTCAAGCGTTTTTACCGCGAACGTGACCATATTCGTCTTCAGCCAGCAAACAGCACCATGCAACCCATTATCGTTAAAGGAAATTTAAACATTCAAGGGATTGTCCGAGCAGTTATGCGAAGGTTTTCGACAATCTAAATCATTCATCACCAACATTATGAATGCCATTTCTCTTCGTCACTACAATGTGACGGTTGCTTACTGCTCTTCACCTTTCAATACGAAGCGCCATGAACTCGCAAAACAGATTCGTCAGTTCCTCAACCTTCGCCGCTTCCGTAAACACATTCGCTCCTTCGCACCACTTCGCCTCGCATAATGCTATGTCCGTTCATGAACTCCTCAACGAGCCCGTTAATGTCCGTGTCGAGTTTGCGGGAAAACGCGTTCACCCAACGCATGTGTATTGGGGAAAGAAGACGTACATCATGAAAAAAGTAAACCTCGTTCACAGCACGAGCGAAGGAGAAAAGCGCATCTACTACTTCTCTGTTTCTGACGACACAATCTTCATGAAGCTTCGTTTAGACACCGGAGCTTTAGAATGGAGGATCGTTGAATTCTACAGCGAATAATTTTTCTACTGCCTATCTATGAACACCCGTCGGAGGACCGGATCTCGTTTCACTTTTTCACTCAGCGAAATTCTTTCAAAGCACGCACCAAAGCCCCGTCGATCGCGATCGACGGGGCAAGCACGACGGTTTGAGAATAATCTTCGCTTACCACTCGCACTGTTAAATCGGGAGTGATGCGATATGTCGCGACTTATTCTGCATATCGATTTCAATTCATTCTTTGCGTCAGTAGAAGCGCAAGCGAACCCATTTCTTCGCGGGAAGGCATTTGCAGTGGCCGGCAAAGGCAAAGGACGGATCGATCGCGAAGCGGGAGCAATTCAAGGCAAACGCACATCAATCAGTGAACTCTCACATTCACGATCGGTCGTCACCACTGCGTCGCGTGAAGCAAAAAAACTCGGCGTAAAAACCGCAATGACAACCCACGAGGCACAGCGTATTATTCCGAATTTACCGATCATTCCCGGCGATCCTCGGAAATATGCCG
>CAYROW010000020.1:0-14087 GCA_964425965.1 uncultured Gammaproteobacteria bacterium | reverse complement strand
CGACTATCATACGCCCAGTGCAGGAGTGCCTGACGTTGCCGCGGCCGACACGTCGCGTCGCCTTTCGTGCAATGCTTGCGAACAGCACCAACGTGCCGCGCAATTGCTCGCCAACGACGAATTTGCCGATCATCTTCTCCGGGCAATCGTCTTCCCATGTAGTATCTGCAATACCACTGAAACCATCCTCGCGGATCAAACGCGGCGCGAATCCATCCGTTGCGCTGCCATGTTCGCAGCGATTGGCTCGCGTGACATCCGAAATAATTTATTGATGGATCTGGCCGCTTCGGCGAAAGCTTCGCTCGCGTGAACCAACTTTTCGGAAATTCTTTTCGGCAATCTGTCATGTACTTTCCATCAAAAACTCCAAGCGCGAGCATTTGCTTGGGCGTCAATTCTGGCGTAAAACGCGGATCGAAATTTCGTCCCGCTGGTTCAGTCAGCACATACCGATATCCACGTTGAAATGTGTCGTTCACCGTTATCACTTTGCTTCGTGTTCTTGGCATACTCGTCAACAACGCAACGTGAATGAATTATCCGTTCGTCATCCAGAATGTGTAATTCAGTACCGCAGCAAAACTTACCCAAAGCAGATACGGCACCATAAGCCACGCCGCAGGACGAGAGATTTTCGCAAATGCAAAAATGGTTGCAGCAATCGCAACCCAAAGCAAGAGAACTTCTCCAAACGCCATTCCGATATTTTGCATTCCGAAAAATATCGCCGACCACAACACGTTCAAAACAAATTGCAGGGCAAAAAGAAACAACGCACGTCGAACATCTTTCCGACGTTTTCGCTGCTGCCACACCAAACACGCAGCAATGCCCATCATGGCAAAAAGCGTGGTCCATACCGGACCAAACACCCAATTCGGCGGAGCAATCGCCGGCCGCACGAGTGTTGTGTACCACGTTGGGATTGCAGAGAAGCTGAACACCGAGCCTAAAAGACCCGCGCCTTCTGCGAGAACAATTGCCATTCCAAACTCAAGCCATGAACGATTGGTCATAATACAAATTGATCATGACCACATCGTACCATTTCTTCAAGTGTGCTACACTCTCCCCTTCTATGATTCCCGCAACCTTCTTCACGGCAACAACCAGCCTCTCCGACCTCCCTATCGATGCAAAACCGCACATCGCCATGGTTGGGCGTTCGAACGTGGGAAAGTCATCGATGATTAACCATCTCACCGGTCAAAAGAAACTCGCCCGTGTCAGTGCCGATCCTGGTCGAACACAAACCATCAACTTATACGATATTGATCAGCGGTTCTTTCTCGTCGACCTCCCAGGCTACGGCTACGCACAAACCTCAAAAGAAAAGCGCGTCATGTTCGCGGAAATGATTCACGAATATCTTTTACAAACACCACAGCTTCGCCTCGTGCTCCTTATTATCGATGCACGCATTCCTCCAACAGAACTTGATGCCGACATGGCGACATGGCTGCAAAATAATGGAATTCCGTTCGTGATTATTACGAACAAGATGGATAAACTCTCGGCATCGGAAACCGCAAAACTCCATCGCACGCTCGAAGAAAAATATCCTGGTGTTCGTCGCATTGAACATTCCATCACTTCCGGACGCAATCGCAACGAGGTATGGGGCGCAATTGAGGCAGCAACTCGAGCACCAGCTCGCGACATGAGCATCACTGGCGAATATTCGTGGACAGCACCGTCGTTCAATGTCGACCTCACTCCGCCACCCGAAGAGACGAACGAATACGTTGGGTAAACTGTACATTTTCCGATTTTTCTGCTATCATCAGCGGTTATTTTTCTTCTATGGCCTATACGCCTCGAAAAACCGCGTTTGATGTTGTTCCACGCAAAAGTGCGTCAGGATTAGGCATTTTTACAAATGTTGCGATTCCTCGACGCCGATTCATTATTGAATATTGGGGCGACATCGTCACTGAAGACGAAGCGAACCGTATTGGAGGTAAGTATCTTTTTGAACTGGGCAACGGCAAAACCATCAACGGTACCACCCGAAAAAACATCGCCCGATACATCAATCACTCGTGCCGTCCAAACTGCGAAGTTGAGGTAAAAGGCAATAAAGTCTTTATCTATTCCAAGCGCGCCATTAAACCCGGCGAGGAGTTGTGTTACGACTACGGAAAAGACTATTTCAACTATTTCATCGGTAAACACTGCCGCTGTGCAAAACACGGTAAATAACGAACGCAACGTCGCGAACTAAATTTCCGCGGTCTTCGGATTCCATCGGATCAAAAAACCCCTGACGAATCCCGCCACGATGACTCAAGTCTGACAGCATGCGTTTCGCGATTACCTGCGGCTTGTCGTCGATAGTCGCGTCAGAAAGTACGGTCATCGCAATGTGCTCGAGCGATTTTTGTATTGCAACAACCTCAGACGCATTCTGCGCCGAATATTCTTCCCGAAAATCGGAAAATGCATTCAAGCATTCCAAAACAGCAGCGATGATCATCTGCGTCCGTTCCTGTGGTGTGTGTTGAAGCGGTTTTGGCATGTCGTCAATTACAATTTCATCATTGCCGCACCAAATTCTTCGTCAGTTGCCTGATCGCCCGCAAGGAGCGCAAACGGATTCGTCTGCCAGTGCGGTAATGCCGACATATTCTTTCTCGTCAGCCGTTCGGCTAACACGCGATCGCCAGCAGTAACCGACTCCATAAAAAACTGCACTCCCCCTTCAAAAATATCTTCGGGAGATTTCATAACGCCATCAACAACATCGTATTTACATACAACGCCTTCGGAAGTTTCTATTCCAACGTCACCCGCGTGGTCCCCTTCAAGCGGCATTCCGCACGCAATGCATGTCGTCATATATTGTGATGATTATCGTTCGCGTTCATCGTATCAGCTTGCAGAAAATCGATCCACATTTTTGTGCATTGACAACCCAGGCGAACAGGCATGCAATGGTGGGTAAGGCCTTATTCTTTACCCATCGGCTTATGACGACCTCCTCTCTCCGAAAGGCTCTCGGAATCGCAACACTTTCCGCGCTGTTCCTTGGAGTCCTCCCGCAATCGTTATTCGCAGCAACTCTTGCAACCCCAACAAATCTCTCGCTTGTTGGCGGTATTTACACAAATGACACGACACCGACCGCAACCTGGACGCGTCCAGCCAATGCCACCTGGTACCAAGTGCTCCTTGATGACGGAGATTGGTTGAACCTCGGAAACGTCAGTTCGTATACACTCTGGCCACTTGCTGACGGCTGGCACACGCTGTTTGTTCGCGCACAAGGCACGAATGCAACAAGCACATCGACATCAATCACGTTCGAAATCGACACTGTTGGCCCAACCGTCCCTGCAGTCTCGCCGTCATCAGCAACTGAAGATCAGTCAACGACCTTCAGCGTTACGCCTTCTGGCGAAGCTGCACCAACGTCATGCGACCTGTATGTCAGCGGATCGTCTGTTGGAACAATGACAAAAAACGGATCAACCTTTAGCAAGGCTTACACCTTTGCAAATGACGGAAGCTACACCGTCTATGCTCGCTGTGCCGACGGCGACGGCAATGACACCACCGGAACATCGCGTACGGTAAGCGTTGTGAATACAGAAGACCCAGACACTTCTGGAACATTCACCGTGCCATCAGTAACGCCTTCAACGGCAGTCGAGGACGAACGTGTCACATTCACCGTCCGTCCAACAAGTGATTACAACGTTACCGACTGCTGGCTGTATGTCGACGGCGATCGCGTTGCAACAATGAACGAAGCATCAACGAACCGATTCACCGCAAATTACACGTTTACCAACGATGGCAATTACAGCGTGTACGCATATTGTAAAGACAGCCACGGCAATGCGGTAAGCGGAACACGTCGCACCGTGACGGTCAGTAACCAATCGACAACGTCCACGAATGCAACACGCGGATCACTCATTAAAATCCCGTGTGGTGTGTATGCAAACACATCGCAAACCTGCAAAGCCGTCTATTACTACGGCCACGACGGCAAGCGTCATGTGTTTCCAAACGAAAGCGTCTTCTACACCTGGTATTCCAACTTCAATGACGTTGTCAGTGTCAGCCAGGACTTCATGTCATCTCTCGTGATTGGCAAAAACGTGACGTACCGCCCGGGAAGCGTTGTTGTGAAGTTCGACAGCTCGCCAGAGGTGTACGCCATCAGCGCCGACCACACCCTTCACCACTACACCACGCTTTCACTCCTCAAATCGGACTACGGAAGCAATTGGACAAACGTGCTTGCGAAGGTTCCTGATGCGCTTTACAGCAACTACACGATTGGCAGCGAAATCGACAACGTCCGTGACTACGACCGTGACGATGCATATTATTCAGTGAACGACATCGACGACGTGCTTTAAGATCGAAAAGAAACAAAACCGGCCATGAGCCGGTTTTGTTGTGTACTGTTTTCAGGCGTTATGAGGTGAAAAAATTTACAACAAGCGCGGCGGCTGCTGTGATAAAAACACCAATAACTCCACTGATCCCGCGATCAACCCATTTTCCCTTTCTTTGATTATCAAATTCCTCGATTGCATTTTTTATCGCAGTTTTCACTGCAGGCTCCTTGGTAATCGCCTTCGTAATTATCTCCGTAAACTTTTCGAGCGTTGGATTATGTTCGGCGAGAACCTTACAGATACCTGGTCCCAAAACATCTGTCCGCATGTTATCGTCAATGACTGACTGAATAGCCGTCTTGTACTCATTGTCGTTTGGATTACTTATCACGTGAGAAGCTTCCTGGTTCATATAAAGAACTCTCTTTATGACTTCCGGAGCTTCTCTGAAGGAACGAATTTCATACGTCCTTCCGGAGTCTCAACGATCACCCCCTTTCCATTCGATTTATCAAGTATTCCGATAGCAAAAGCGATAACATCTGATTCATCTTTGATACCGTAAGACGAAGCGACCCGAGAAAGCGCCTGCCAGTCACCATTAGTGATGGTTATTTTTCCAACCTCGACCGTAGATTCCGGCTCTTTGATTACCGCCATATTGAATGATTGTTATCTGGCATCATTGTACATGATTCCAGAAATAACACCTAACGCGATGTTCTCAGATGAAACTCATTAATACTACCGAAGCACGATTGCAAGAACGATCAAAATAAGACACACGATTATAAATTTTTGAAACTTCTCAAGTCTTGTAAAATCTGCAACTACCGTCTTGCAGATATTAAATGCTCCTCGAAGAAAATATTTTGTCGCACGAAGTATTGGAACAAATAAGATAGCAAGAAAACAGATAGCAAAACTCGCGAACAATGAAGAAAAGAGAAGTCGCCATCCACTCTCGGAGAGAATTTTTGCCTGTCTCGCCTTCGCATCTTGAAGATCTGACATAAACGGAGGAGCAAAAGGACAGACAACGATCTTCCTGAGACTTTCTTCAAAGTTCAACTTCGAATTCGATTCTTTCTCCATCAAAGCCTGACATTCTTCAGAATTCAACTCAGACTCATAACGAATATTGGCTTCATCAAAGTTCTTCTGCAGCCTCTCAACATCCTGTTCGGTATTTAGCGTTCGATTATGTAAATTAATTATCGTTCCAGAAAAAATAACGCAGAACAAAATTACGAATGCAATGCACGAAAACCGCAAAATCCTCCTTGAGTAGCTCTCACGAACAAACGATCCAAAGCGGCTAGAAAAAATCTGATTAAAAATCCTTTTCATACTCCACAAATATAACACGTGCGAAGAACGCTCATCGGGCAAACGAGGCTCTGTTGCGGCGAGTCTAACACTCCAAAAAATACTTTGCTACAATCATTGTATATGAACGAATTCGAAAAAAACTTCGAACCACAAGATCCGATGGCAGAAATTCAGGCAACGCTCGGCCTGATGCATGCTACTGGCGCAATGGACGAGGAAGGACCGTTTGTGGAGGACCTCATGAATCGCATTCAACGAAAACTTCTCGCACCAGAAGACGCGCTTCGGCAATTACGAAAAAAGATGCAAGGCAGACAGGACTACCATTGAAGTGTGCATCGCTTCTCAAAAAACAGCGAAGGTTGGCCAAGAATGGTTGACAATTCGCTGTTTTTTTGATAGAATCTTGGCGCCCAATGTTGGGTACCCAAAACCCCCTGCCCCCTGGTGTCCCGTGCTCTCCATGCTCATTCTGGCCATCTTGGCCTGTTCCTCCCCCGCCACCACCACCGACTCGGCCATCGACACCGCGCTCGCGGTCGACGACACGGCCGACTCGGCCATCGACACCGCTTCGTGCACGGCCTTCAAGGCCTACAGCGACGTGGACGGCGACGGCTACGGCGACATCAATACCGTGGTAGAGACCTGCACCCTCATCGAGGGTCAGGTGAAGAACCACAAGGACTGCGACGACGGCGACCCGGACGTCTACCAGGACGCCCCGGAGCTCTGCGACGGCCTCGACAACGACTGCGACGGCACGGTGGACAACGATCCCGTGACGGGCCAGTACTTCGATGGCGATGGCGATGGCTACGGCGACCCCGCGTTCCCCGTGCCGCTGTGTGAGCACATCAAGGGCTACGTCTCGAACGCCAAGGACTGCGACGATTCGGATGCCGCCGTGCACCCGGGCGCCCCGGAACACTGCGACCTCCACAACGTGAGCATCGATGAAAACTGTGACGGCGATCCGGAAGCGGACGCCGTCGACCCGTGGGCCTGGTACCCGGACGCTGACGGCGACGGCAGCTCCACGGCCGACGAGGACGTCACCCCCGTCATGGCCTGCCCGGACGAGCGTCCGATGGGCTACAACACCGATCACGCCGACTGCAATGACAACGATCCGACCGTGTCCCCCAACACGGACGAGATCTGCGACGGCCTGGACCAGAACTGCGACGGCATGGCGGACAACAACGCGGTGGACGCCCCGACCTGGTACCCGGACAACGACGGCGATGGGCCCGGCGACCCGTACGGATACTTCTACGCCATCATCACGTCGTGTGAGGAGCCGACCAGCGCCGATGTGGTCTACGTGACGGACGGAACGGACTGCTACGACTTCCCGGAAGACCCGTTCTCGGCCCTGGTACATCCGGGCGCCGAGGAAGTGTGCGACTGGATGGACAACGACTGCGACGGCTTCGTCGACGACGAGGACCCGGAAGGCGTTGTGGGCACCTCGTCCTGGTACGCCGACATGGACGGGGACATGAGCGGAGGCGAAACGCTCATCGAGGAAGACGTCTGCGAATACGGAGCGTACGTGCTCCTCGGCCTGTCGAACGTCGCGCCTGACGACGATGACTGCGACGACAGCAACGTCACCGTGTACCCGGGCGCGGTCGAGATCTGCGACAACCTCGACAACGACTGCGATGGCAGCGTGGACGAGATCAGCGTTCCGTAAGCGCAAACGACAGACGAACGAAGGCCGCCCCTCACCCGGGCGGCCTTCAATGCGTTACAATACTCACATCTATGCACGAACGCCTAGCACCGACGCGTCCAGAACGCTTTACAAGTAGTAATGAGTTTGAATATCGCCGCCTCCAGGCGCGAGCCTTTGATTGCGCACGTCGATACGACGGATCGGAAAAAGCAGATATTGAGCTTTTTGAAACCCTCGGAGCTTGGGAATATTTCATCTCCACGCAGGTCAACGCAGGATCATTACGAGATAAAGAAACTGAAGCCGCGCTAACGTGGAACGAACACCACCCGAAAGAAATCTCTGACGCACTTGAAGCTGCAAGCAATTCCTTTTTGCGACATATTCAGCAAAGTCTCTCAGCAGAAGGAGCCGAGAAAACGTCTGCCCTTGCACAGGAGTATTACGACAACGTGTTTCTTCCAACGAAAAGCACGCCAGAATTGCCAGGCGAACAAGAACTCGGACACAGCGCCGAAGAGCAGGAAGAAAAAATCGACCATATCATCGAGAATTTTTTGAGCATGATTCGCGAATACGGCGTGTATTCCGACGACATCATTCTCACGCGAAGCAAAAAGCCAGAGTACTCTCAACGAAAAGCGTCCTACGTCAAAATTGAAATTCCTCGCATTGGGCGCGTCATACTCTTGTGCCATCAGAAACGACAGGCAACGTTTGTTATTCACGGCACCATCGCAAACGTACAGCTCGCCCACTGGTCAAAACACGAGCTTCTTGCGCAAACCGAAATTCCTGCACGTCGTATCGAGCGTGGTGCACAGTGGAACGAAACAGTGCTCAATCTTCTTTTCAGTGAAGACGCATGGGAAAATCCTGAGTACAAAAGCGCAAATGCGCGACATCGGGCAGCACACAAAATCGACATCGGGCAGCTTCAGGAATACCGATCAACCCTTATTACTGCATGGAGGACAGTGTACACACCGGAATCATTTATTGAAGCCGGAACACAGGCGCTTCGTGCACGCATTCCCGACGGAACAAATCTTGTTACGTCTGCAAGAATCCTTGGCATACCGGGGAAATGTGCTACCGAGGCATCACGGCTACAATTCGCGCTTGCCATCTGGCCGAACCATCCGCGCGTCCTGAAAGAAATCGGGCGCGCAAACCGAACACCGGACGAATGGAGAGCCGCGCTCAATACATTGCACTGGACGCCGCAACGATGGATTACAACGGACAGCGGTTCACATCGACGGGTAAAATTTGATGAATACATCGGCGTCATGGGACTCGCGTCACTGTTTGGTGTGAGTGGGAAGCCACTGGAGAGCACCGTCGACTGGCTACGCGTTGGTCAGGCAATTTGGCCGGAGAGTAAAGAAATCACGGAAGCACTTCGTATCGAACAACGAACTCCTCAAGAGTGGGTGCAACGAATCCGCGAAGCATTTACCCCCAAGCAATGGATAGCAATCCTCCGAACTCCGGGATATCAGCCACCGACACTCGATGGAAAAGGGCCTGCAGCACTTGCAGCGCTGTGCAAATACTCCGAGATTATCCTGAGCTTCGATAGGAATATCATCATGAGATTCGGACAATTTCTTTGGCCAGAGAGTAAAGAAATCGCCCATGAGGTCGCGCTACATAACCGTTCGGTTGAAGACTGGCGTCGCGCGGCACAACAAAAAATCACCCCACAGGAATGGCTTGCGATGACGTCGCAAAAGGCGTTAGCTTTTGAAGTTGACGGCCTTGGCATGGTAGGTCTTGCGTCAAAGCTCGGTTTTGATGATAGGCTGAAAAGCCTTACAGGCAACACCATCGAACGTCTCAAACTTGGTCTGTATATCTGGCCAGACAATACCGAAATACAATCCGCACTCACCAAAGCAATCGAGAAAAAAGCGTTATAACAGCCAGCTGACGGGAAGAACCCCTGTAAACGGATAGTCTCCAAACAGAACATCGGTCACGCCTTGTCCTTCGCTTCCCGGAAGCCATGCCGCGACAACAGCATCCCAGTACTTTCCCTCACCTTGCGCAGCAACCGGACGGCCGGAAATAATAATGACAACAACTTTTTTGCTTGCCGCGCGAAGGCGAGCAATCGTTTGACGATCTTGTAAGGAGATCATTGGAGCAACGTCATCTCCAAAGCCCTCTGCGTACGGCGCCTCACCAACAATCGCCACACCAACATCCGCTCTGGCGTATTCGTATCCGGCCCCGATCCACCACCACTGAGTAATGCTCCAAGTCCGTAATCTGTAATATCTTCTGCATTCGTGATGCTCTCTTGTTCCACCAAAGCCATCTGTCCTATTTTTTCGTTCATCGTCATGCGGCTGAGCAGGTCGGTAATGCGTTCCTCATCAGGCAGCGATGCATCACGATATATTGGGAATTGGTCCTCAATCGCGACTCGACGACTCTCGCAAACGAACATCGCAACAACCACAAGGAGACAGACGAACCCAATACGGACGATTTGCTGAAATGACCGCATATGGATTCCTTTCCATTCGAACATACCACAGTCTCAGTATTTCTGTTCGATCCCCAACGCAAAAGCGCACCGACCGAGGGACTCGGCCGATGGCTTCCCTATTTCTCTATCGCTCTAACCTAAGGAAGAACCTCACGAATATCGTGATCCGGATAGTACAAAATCAGAAACCCGATCACCGCACCGCCCATAGCGGTCCATCCATGGCTTCCACCGAAAATAATGACATCGAGCGCATCGAGTCCGTGCCAAATGCCTCGCCAAATCAAGACAACGCCTGCAACTTTTAACAACCCTCGGACAATGTGTTGAAACGACCCATGACGATGTTTTGGCATATATATATAGAAACAAAGGAGACGTTCTATTGATTCACAAGATAGATGACGAGCAACAACAGTCCGCCCCACCAACCGATGTCCGAAACAATAAGGCTTACCATAATCTTCCTCTGCCAAGCAGCTGGTAACAACTCTCCAGATCTTCCAGCCTTCTCGCGCTTCAGCAAAAACGGACTGACTTTGAATGAGAGAAAGCAGCCGTTGATGATGAGGGTGAGGGCGATAATTGTATGGACGAGTGGGGCGCCGGAGAAACTGTGATCGCGATAGAACATCATGCCGCCGACAATGGCGAGAAGAATGCCAACCCAGATCATCGGTTTTGTAACCTTATGCGTTCTGATTGTTGCCTCGGTCCAGTACGCTGATGTGCGACCGAGAAAGCCGTGGAGATCTATTACCGTCACCGCGCCCAATCCAATGACAAAACCAGCGAGGAGAAGAAATAATCCCAAAACGTCGAGCCAAGGAATGGAAAGTTCTAAAAACATATCCAAAAGTATATCGCACCGCGACATCACCCTCGGAACATCCGTGCCGCGCTCAACATGCTTGTGTCCGCAACAAAAACACGAAACCGCCCACCAGAGGAGCGGCCCGTGCGGCGCTCGTGGTGAACGGTAGAGTTGTTGACCCCTGGTTCCACGCAGAGCCTACGGCATGTACGGCTCGCAGTTCTGGAGCACGGCCGCGCGGTTCTGCCGGAACCACGGATCGTCACGCCAGTAGAGATCCTGCTGGTAGGTCTCTCCAGGCTGGACCATGACCAGTTCACCGCTGCGAATCATCTTCTCCGCGACCGTCTTCTTGATCCGGAGCTGGTCGAAGCCGAAGATCACGTAGGTCGTCACGAAACCGTCGTCGTCCGCGTAGTCGGGGATGGTCGGCTTGTAGTGAGTGCGCTGCACATTGCGCGGCCGGTCGACGCCCTGGGCCGCAAGGCGACGCGCGGCTTCGGCGTTCCGAATCACCATGATCAGGTTCGGTTCACATTCTTCGGGCTCGATGTCCGGAGAGTTGGGCATGATACCGGCCTGAGCGAGCAGGGCGATGAGCTGGGGGCTGAGCGTTGTGTCGCTGAGCATTGAGTCCTCCTGGGGTGTTGGGGACCTGATAATATAGCCATAAAATTGACGTTTTGTCCATCAAAACCCCCCTCGGACGGGCGCGACCGGAACGCAGAACGCTCGGCTTTTCCCTAATAGCACCTTGACGAAGAATACAAAAAATAATCATTGAAATAGCCGAGCCGTCGGCTTCCTCCCCCGTCGCCAACAAAAACACGACGCTTTCACGTCGTGTTTTTGTGGCTCAACGTACGGGTACAAACTTGATTTAAAGCAATCTTCAAGGGGTCTTTTTTAGATTCAAAAAAGCCGCGTAGATCTGATCGTTTCAAAGTACTAAT
Organism: uncultured Gammaproteobacteria bacterium; assembly: GCA_964425965.1. Classification (GTDB taxonomy): domain Bacteria; phylum Patescibacteriota; class Patescibacteriia; order UBA9934; family UBA9934; genus CAIKHN01. The sequence goes on along the minus strand of CAYROW010000020.1, from coordinate 2,449 downwards.
TTTTTTTAGCCAAACCCAAAAAGCGCAATAATTTATAATAAGCTATTGCAACTGATGCACCCGTAGCTCCTCCGTAAAAGGCCGCTTGTAATTTTTCTTGAACCATCTGGTCCTCCAAGTCTTTCCCATCATCAAGCGCTTCTTGTATTACCCTATCCGCCAAATCCGCCATATGTGTTATGTAGACAGGGTCTTTTTTTCTCAGGTTTTCCCACTCCAAAGGCAATTTTAGCTTTCTGTATAATCCGTTCATGGCATTTGGCCTAGAAACAACATCTGCGAGTGCATATTCTTTTGTCCCCTTTTCTGGAAGTTTATTCATAGACGTTGTTCGTTGGCCAGCTATCTTAAGAACCATATCACAGTATCGAGCAAAGGGCGCTCAAGAAAATGATCTCAAGCCTTAGCGGTCATCTCGCAACGACAAAGGTCGCGGAAATCATGCCCGATATCGATGTATATACGTGTGCAAAATATATTCTGAAGGAAGGAACAAAGGAAGAAAACGAGACCTGATTGGCCATTTAAAAACCAATCTTTTCATAAGAAATTGGGGTGTCTGTTTACGATAACTTATTCTGACGACCTTAAACAACTTAATTACCATGAGGATTGGAGTTGTGATTTTCGAAACGTATTAAAAAACCCTTGAGTTTATTAGTCGACCAACCATTGTAAAGGCTGAGATACAAGACACATATTATGTTCACGATGTAAAGAAAGACTAAACCGTCCTTCGGGTATGTAGTGAGGCTGAAGACCACCGAAATAACCAATGTGAGTATTGCTCCTGAAATAGCAGACAAAAATTCTCTACTCTTTTCTCCATGAAACACCCCACTAATAGGACTGACTTCTCGAAGTATCGTGACTCTTAAAAACGAAAAACTGCTTAACGCAAAAAGCATGAACTCAAATACTGGAAACCAGATTCTATCAGAAAAAATACACATATCTTCAGCGTATACAGTTCAATCTCACTCTCCAAAGATATTTTCAACGCGATCTTTTGCATCAAGACTCAAAATACGTTTTTCAAGATAATCCATTCGAAGATTCGGATGGATTTTCATAAAATTCCGAATATCCTCAATGTCATGTTTACCAACATCCTGACCACGCTGTAACAAAGCTTTAATCAGGAGAACATCCTCGGGCGGATACAAGAATACTTTTTGTCCTCTGTATTCCATTTCTAAACGCATCGACAAAACATCAGGGGTTAGCGCGAGATCATATCGCTTGCCTTGAATGTTCAAAATGAGGCTACTCGTAAGTTGAATCGAGTGATCTCCTTCAACATTGGAATTTCGAACCTCTTCCTGTTCTGAGCGGTATGGAAAGGATGAGATGCCGAAAAGCCGATCTGCTTCGTCGTGTTTGTCGTTTAGCAGATAGATATCAACGTCGTCCGGCAAGCGTTCGTTCCCAAGAAGAAATAAACAGCCGCTACCACCGATAGCGAAAGGAATCTTTGCCTGGTTCAGGGCGGTAAGGGTTTTTTCTAAAAGTGGGAATCGATTGAAGAAAACGGCAAGAAGCTCAGTATTTATCATAGATTTAGATATCTTTCACTCGATATTCCTGGTCGGTTAGCCTAACAAACGTAAACCGATCGCTGTAACCAGCGATAATCTTGTTGTGCTCTGCTGCAAACTGCTCGACTTGGTCGTGCGGTAACACGACGTAATCAACGAGATGGAGGCAAGTCGGTTTCGTCAAAACGAAATTTTTTGGCAACTCTGAAAGATCTTCGGTTATGAAAGGTTCGACTGTCGGACCAGCGAGAATCGAGCCTGCGCTTGAACCGACGTAAAGTTTTCCTTGCTTGAGGAAGTCGCGAATCAGATCAGCAAAACCGGAAGTATGAGACTGTTGAACGAGATAGGTCGTGTTGCCACCAGCAACAAAAATAATATCGTGACTGGATAGTTCATTTTTGAGCGATTCCGTCGTCACACCCTTCAGGTCAATATCTGTGACGCTATATCCCAGCTCAACGAGAGCTTTTCGATCCGCATCAATCCATGGTCGTTCGGGGTATGGATCACCAGCGGTTGGGATAAATGCGACTGATGCTGTTTTTGGTAATAAAGCTTTTTCTCGAAGTGCTTGAACAACGGTATTAAAGCTTGAAGTGAGAATGACGTTGGGTTTTGCGCTATCGCTCATATTGCCTAAATCATAGCAACTTTTGATAAATTCCCGAAGTCTCGGGGTCTCGAAATCCTGTCTGGGGATCGAACCGAAAAAATAAGGAAAAAACTGACTTTCGGCTGCTTGAGAAAAATTCGTCAACTTTGCGTCCCGGGCGCTTCGGTTTTCGGGTTGAGCTACCAAGGGTCGCTATTTGCTCGAAGATTAAACAAAAAATCGCCATTTTTCAATGACGACTTTTTGACAAGGCATGTGGGTCACCTCACACGCCTTCTCATGGCTCCGAGGGTGG
>CAYROW010000019.1:6014-14184 GCA_964425965.1 uncultured Gammaproteobacteria bacterium | reverse complement strand
CCAACAACGCCGAGCTTTTCCATAAGATCAACAATGCGTGCAGCGCGCGAATATCCGACTTTCATGCGGCGCTGTAAGAACGACGTTGAAACTTTTCCGGCATCAATCGCGATTTCGATGGCGTCATCGAGTAACGTGTCTTGATCGGCAGGGTCCATCATGACTCCTCCTGCACCCGTACCGCCTTCGGTAATTTGATAATTGTAATCAGGCTCGCTTTCCTCCTTCAAGAATGCAACAACACGTTCAATTTCCGACTCCGCAACATACGCGCCTTGTGCGCGCTTTGGTTTTGACAATTCCGGCGTACTCATGAGCATGTCACCACGACCGAGCAATTTTTCTGCGCCGCCAATATCAAGAATCGTCTTTGAGTCAACTTGTGACGCAACCGCAAATGCTAAGCGCGTTGGAATGTTGGCCTTAATGGTTCCGGTAATGACATCAACCGACGGGCGCTGCGTTGCAAGAATTAAGTGAATACCTGCTGCGCGAGCCATTTGTGCAATACGTACAATAACCGCCTCAACGTCGCGCTTATTCTGGCTCATCAAATCCGCAAGTTCGTCGATCACAATCACAATACGCGGCATGCGCTCCTTACTCTTTGCGTTATACGAATCAATGTCCTTTGCACCAAACTTTGAAAGGTAATCCAATCGACGTTCCATTTCTCGCACCGCCCACTTTAAGGCATTAATTGCTTCGTCTGCCTTCACAATTGGCGGAATAAGCAAATGCGGAATGCCGGCGTAAACCGAAAGTTCGACGCGTTTCGGATCGACCATGATGAATTTCAAATCATCAGGCCCGTTTTGGTATAACAATGAAATAATAATGTCATTCAAGCAGACGGATTTTCCGGAACCCGTTGCACCAGCAACCAACATGTGCGGCGCACGCTCGACCATCATCATCTGTGTTGAACCAGTAATGTCTTTTCCGAGCGGAACACTAAAGCTCGACTTCCGATGCTTGAATTCTTTCGATTCAAGAAGCTCTCGAAGACACACTCGACCGATCGTCTGGTTTGGCACTTCAATACCAACAAGCGATTTTCCAGGGATTGGTGCCTCGATACGAATTGGGTGCGCCGCAAGCGCAAGTGCAAGATCGTTTTGCAACGCGACGATGCGCGCAAGTTTAATTCCTGCCGGTGGTTTTAAGGCGTACTGGGTCACCGTTGGTCCAACGCGAACTTCCTCAACCTCAACATCGATACCAAACTGATGCAAGGTCTTTACAATGAGCTCCGTTCCACGATCGAGGTCGCCAGACTTTGCATCAGAACTCTTCAGCTCAAGAAGCTCGAGCGGAATCTCGATTGTCCGTCGAGCTTTGCTCGTCATGACGTGCTCCTGACTGCCAACAAAAATCTTTGGGGCTTTTTTCTGTGGCTCTTCGTCGTCATCTTCCTCCACGTCATCAGATTCTGGTTCATCTTCTCCTTCAGTTTCTGCAGCCTCTTCTTCCTCAAGTTTCTTTCGCTCGTCAAACGGCAAATCGTCGTCATCCGCATCGTCATCTCCAGCCTTCTGACGTCTTCCGCCAAAGAGCGCCATCGGTACATGAAGCAATGTGCGCACAGAAACGCGGAACAATAAAACACATGACACTAACAGTAATGCGAGCGCAACGATAAATGCCGCAAATGATCCCATCGCACCAACGAGAAGCTGCGAAACGAGAAGCCCAACCACTCCCCCGGCGTTTTTCAGCGCATCGCCTCCGGTAACGCCATGGGCAAACACCATGTTTAACATGCCGTTTAACGAAATCACGAGCAACGAAAACGACGCTGCTCCGCGCAACGTCATCAATTGTTTGTCACGGAAAACCACGTCAGCCGCAATCATGAAAAAGAGCACCGGGACAACAATACGTGCAATGCCAAGAAATGTAGCGAGATTGCCATCAATCCACGATCCAACATTGCCCGCAAAACCAAAGAAGCTCAGAAGAAGCACTGCGCCAAGCGCCGCAAGGACAATTGCCATGACACTTTGTCGAATATCGTCACCCAGTAAGGGCTCCTCAATTTCCACCGCAGGTTTTTTAGTCTTTTTTGCCATAGCGAAACAGAATGCGGGTGCATTAGCTCTATTGTACATCGGATACGCACAGAACCCGCTGTGGAGAACCGAAACAAAACGAAATCCAAAATTTCATTGACTTTTTCACAAAAAGCGCGCCTACTATTCCACCGGAGGTTCCCTCATGGTTTCTGCTCCTTTCCCCGTCACCTTCCCCGTCCCCGAAGCCACCCTCGCCGCAGCGATGGCGGAAGTGAACGTGTTCGCCCGTCAGATGATCCGGCAACGAGCCTACTGGCGCTACTTCGTCGCCACCGCTGGCGGTCAAAAGTCCTCCGGAATGTGGCAGCTCATTCGCCCCGGGCTGCAGGTGATCCTGATGACCGTCGACCGCACGATGCAATGGCCCGAACCGGTGCGAGTCCTCCGACCGACCGGGGCCGTGGTCATCGAAGGCTCCTACATCGCCAAAACCGTTTCAAGCGAGGTCACCAATGCGCCCGTCCAGCAGACGCGTCGCACCGGCGACAAAGAGATCATCCTCGCTCCCATCCATCACGGAATCTACCCGATCGGAGAGAGCTGCAGCCTGATGGTCACGCGACTGCGAAGCTTCCCGGAAACGGGCGCCGATCAGCTCACGCACCACACGTTCGTCCAGATGGAGCGCGCAGAATCCATCGCGTTCCACAACAGGATGGAACAGCTCCTCGTCGCCAACTGATCTCGACACGCCGACACCACGCACGAATAGCGCCCCGCCTCCCAAGTCTGATACATGATCGGACGACGGAAGTGGGGCGCTGTCACGTTCTGATACGATGCGCCTATGGCAAAAACAATTCTCATCCACGGATACGCAGCAGGGCTTAAGGCCTCGATGTTTCGAAAACCATTCGGCGAACATTCGGGTTTCATCGCGCTCGATGCCGAAGTGGAATCTGGAAGCGTTAAAAGTTTCCGCTGGAGTAAACAGGTGTCCCTTTCATTGTTGCAGAGCGCGAATCCTTTGAAATATTTTCAGCTCTATCGCGACGAAGAGGTTCTTGCGGAGTCGTCGGCCACGCAATCGACGCTTCGCGAATTCATCGATCGCACAAATGCATCGACTATCATTTGTCATTCACTCGGTTGTCGACTCATGATCGGCGCCATGAACATGCACGGGATTCCCGAATCGATTACAAAGATTGTTTTTCTCCAAGGCGACGTTCCGACGTCAGCATCGATCACAAACGCCACAATCCGAGATCGAATCAGCAGCGGCTCGCTCGTCATCGAAAACTATTTCTGCCCGTGGGATCAAAGTCTTCTCACATCAGCGATTCTGCATCGCGCAAATCGGATCGGATTAATGGGATGGAATGAAATCGACGTAAAGAATCTGTTCTATCCATTACTCAAACCAATGAATCTGCACACAAGTCCGCTCAGGGATAGGGAGCTTCTCTGCGAGCTCATCACGAAATAACAAATCCCCCAACGCCGTATGGCGAAGGGGGATTTGTTATTTGAGAGTGAGATTATTTCTTCCACCGTGGCGCAAAACGGATCGACCACGCGTAGAGCTTTGCAAGCAATGGGTTCATGCCCTTTGCCACCATCGCATCATAGGAACACTTTTGAAACGTTTTCAAATCATCTCCACCAACAAGCGCTCCGTCCTTAAAGCAAAAACTGCAGTACTTCTCACTCTCCCTCACGCCAGTGTCCTTCGACAGTGGCATCATACAACTTTCACACATGGAATTTGCCATACGAATGTTTTAATAGATTATTCCTCCATCGGAACAAAAGAATCTCGTTGCCGAGATTCTTTTTACACTGCTATTTTGCAACGCGCTCCACGTAGTCACCGGTTTCGGTGTTCACGAGAACGTTGTCGCCTTCTTTTACGAAGATTGGAACGCGAATCACCATACCGTTATCGACCGTTGCATCCTTGAGCACATTGCCGCTTGCGGTATCGCCCTTTGTTGCAGGTTCGGTCTGCGTAATTGTGTACTGGATTTTCAGTGGGAGCTCGATAGAAATCGCCTTCTCGCCATGCATGATGACGGTGACGTCGAGGCCTTCCTTGAGGAACTTCATGTCGTCGCCAACCATTTCATTGCTCAACATGACTTGCTCGAAGGTTTGACCGTCCATGCACGTAATGGAATCGGCATCACTGTAAATAAACTGCATCTTGCGATTATTCACGGTTTCGAACGTGAGCGTTTCAGCGCTCTTAAAGTTGTTCTCCACCACCTTTCCGGTTGCAAGAGACTTAATGCGTGTACGGACGAATGAGCTTCCCTTTCCTGGCGACACGCGCTGGAAGCTGGTAACGACCCACAAGTCGCCGTTCAAATTAATGACTGTACCTTTCTTAATATCGTTCGGAGATGCCATAAAAAAACTTAATATCGAGTTGAAGGAGGGAACAAATGAATGCTATCGATGTCATTCGCACCGGCCAAGAGCATGACCAGCCGATCGACGCCCAGTGCATTGCCGCACGTGGGAGAACGCAAGGATGGTAACGCGGCAAGTAAGTCTTCGTCAATTGGGAATACTTCTTTTTTCGCTAACCTTCGCTCTTCGCCCTCAAGAACAAATCTGCGGCGCTGTTCTTCAGCGTCAGTGAGCTCAGTGAACCCATTACACATCTCCAGCTCTCCAACGAATGCTTCGAATCGTTCCGCGTAGCGTCCATCTGGACTTACCTTCGATAAGGAAGCACACGGAACCGGATACTCACAGAGCATGAATCGACCACGAGTCACGATCGTCGGCCAAATGACCGCTTGGAATAATCGATCAATGATTTCGTGAACCGGTTCGTCGAGTGCCGGTTCGGCGACCTGAAACTTCTTGCAAGAATCGGTCAAACGCTCACGATCGGAATCGTGAGGAACGAATCCGAAAACGTTTTCAAACTCGTCGACGTAACTTATCCGGATCCATTCATCGGATCGATCGAGCACCGCGTTCATCAACTCCCCCGTTTCCGTCATCAGATCTCGATAGTCTTTTCCTTGGTGATACCACTCGAGCATTGTGAACTCGATGCTCCATCGGCTTCCTGGCATTTCACGATCGCGAAACACGGGAGCAAGGGTGAAGATTTTTTCCATTCCCCCACCAAGCAACTTCTTCATGCTGTATTCAGGACTGGTGATCAATCCCATTCTTGTCGAATGCGCATTAGGTCCGTCGGTATGAACGTCAACGGCAAGCGGGGAAAGATTCGGTTCCATTCCCGGCGACTTCACGACAATTGGCGTAACGACTTCCGTGTAGCCACGCGATCGAAAAAACTCCCGGATGCGATCAGTCGCCGTGTTCCAAAGTTGCGCACGAAGTTCGAGGTCGGATTTCGAGAGAGACATATTCAAGAAACAAAAGAATGGCTCATCGCCACTCTCTTGTTGAACTCTTACACGATCACGAATGGGAGAAGCGCAATCATACGAGCGCGCTTGATTTCATTAGACACTTCGCGCTGGTGTTTTGCACACACGCCGCTTCGCTTGCTTGCAACAATCTTTCCGAATGACGAAAGGAAGCGCTTCAAGACTTCAGTGTTCTTGTAGTCAATCACGGTGTCGCGGTTCACACAGAAGTAGCAGTAACGCTCTGTCTTATTTGCAGTTTGGTTTGCCATAGGAGTTTAAAATGGAATGTCTTCGAGTTTGATTTCGTCATCAGGATTCGCGGAAGGTTCGTCGGCCATTGCTGCTGCGCCTACGCTCATTGGAACAGCGCCGGAGTTTGCACCGCCGCTCATTCCGCTTCCCCCACGATCAAGCATGATCATGTTTTCAGCAACAATTTCGGTTCGGTACTTCTTTTGCCCGTCTTGGCCTTCCCAATCACGGGTTTGCATGCGGCCGTCGACGTACACCTTCTTTCCTTTCACGAGATATTGCGCACAAATCTCTCCCAACTTTCCCCACGCAACAATGTTGTGATAGTCCGGTTGATCTTTCTTTTGTCCGCTTGCATCCGTATAGACGCGATTCGTGGCAAGAGAAAAAGAACACACCGACTGTCCGCTCGTTGTTTTTCGCAATTCAGGATCGCGTGTGAGGTTACCAATGAGCATGGCTTTATTGAGCGAGTTTGCCATAGGACGAAATCAACGAGACTTTAGATATTCTTGAGGATATCAGAATCGAGGATCTGGTCGAGTTTGTCGTTGAGTTCTGCTGTAGACATCTTTGACTTTTCTGCGGCAGCAGCCTCGCCAGAACGCTCGGAACGTGCACGTGGAGCGTCGTCTCGCTCGCCTGCTCGGCGACCTTCAGCGTTCAATGGTGGCTGATATGACGTCATCTTGAACACGGTTGCCGGAATGCCTTCTGGGCGGACAATGATGATGTGACGAAGAACGTCGTCGGAAAGGCGAAGATCTTGATCGATCTTTGCAACCTTTTCGCCAGCAACGTCGACGTACGAAAGGATGTACGTGCCGTAGCGGACTTTATCGATTGGATACGCCAACTTGATTTTACCCAAGTTCGTCGTCTTCTTTACGTCTGCACCAGCTGCGGTGTAGATCGCTTCAATCTGCGTCACCACACCATCGATCTCAGAATCTGAGAACTTTGGCGGAATAATGGACATGATCTCGTAGATCATAATGTTTGCTCGCCCCGTTTGACGGGGGACCCAATGGGCCATGGACAAGAATAAGTGCGAAGACTGTAACGGAACAGACCCTTTACGTCAAGCCAAAAAACTGCTAACCTCAGCTGTCCGTTGCGCTCGCCAGTTCTGGCTGATGCACAACGCGATTCTCGCCCTTTCACCTTCACGCCAGGAGCCTCAATGGCCCAGAAGCAGCCCTACGTCCCGATGTACACGCCCGATCACATGCTCGAAAACGGTAAGTACCGCCTCGTGCGCCTTCTCGGCCACGGTGCCTACGGAGAGGTCTGGCTCGCGACCGATACGGCCAACAACAGCAAAGTCGCAATCAAGGTCAAGCAGTGGGCCATTACGAGCACCACGACGATTGGCCGATTCGAAGACGAATGCGCCGTCGCAATAAAGCTCGGAAAGTCCCCGTACATCGTCCAGGCGCGGACCTTCCTCCGATGGATGGAGGGAGAACGCGAGATGCTCGCGATCGTGTACGAGTACATCGAAGGCGGAAAAACCCTTCGTGACTTCATGGCCGAAAGCATGCTCACCGAGCTTGAAGCACTGCGCATTGTGGCCATCATTCTCGAAGGGCTCATCGTCGCGCACGCGAACGGCGTGATCCATCGAGACTTGAAACCGGAAAACGTCCTCATGGACATGACGACGAATCCGCCGACCCCCATGATTGCCGACTTCGGCACCGCGGCGATCTCCCATGAAAGTGGCGATCGCCGAACTCGTGTGGATACACGATTCGGCACACCGGCGTACGTCGCTCCTGAGCAATGGATCGACGTTCGCAACGCCACACCACGATCTGATCTCTTCTCGCTCGCAGTGATTCTCGCTGAAGCCGTCGGTGTCGACTCTCTGATTGCTGATAGCGAGGTCATGGCGTGGATGAACGACGCCCGCCGAAAGGCATGGGCGCGATCAATCACGAACCCGCACATCGCCGACATCGTTCTCAAGGGAACGGAAAACGAGCTCGTCGACGGCGAAATCGTGGTTCGGCGGTTCGCTTCGGCGCATGAAATGCTCGCCGCCGTGAAAGACGTGGCAATGAAAACGGGTCAGCGCAAAGTCCCGAATCCGCTCGAGACCTACGTCGCCGACGAACCGGATATTCCCGAGCCGCCTCCGCGGCCGTGGATCAAGATCGTCTCTGGCGTCGTCGGACTTCTCGTGGTCATTGGAATCGGTTCGCTGTTCTTGCCAAAGGAACAGCAGGACGTACCGAAACCCGCAACGGTGGTGACAACGGTGGAAGCACCCATCATCAAACCGCCAAAGCCGGAGCCGGTGGTCGTCGCAACAAAACCTGCGGAGCCGCAAAAGCCCGAGCCGCCCGTCGTGACACCGACTCCCCCAGTCGAAATCACGCCAGTGGCGAAGGTGGAAGTGAAACCGAAGGCTGAGCCGAAACCGCTGGCGAAACCTGAGGTGAATCCGAAAGCGGAGCCGAAACCTGAACCCAAACCCGAGCCGAAGCCGGAACCGAAGCC
>CAYROW010000019.1:0-5914 GCA_964425965.1 uncultured Gammaproteobacteria bacterium | reverse complement strand
GGCAAAGGTGACGACGGCGTCGGCAACGATCACGGCACATCCGGCAACGGCGAAGGTCGGCGACGACGTGAAGGTGGAGGCAAAAATCTCCATTCCGGACGGCGCCACGGTGAAAAGCGTGAAGCTCTACTACAAGGGAGAGGAGGGTGCGTTCACGAATGTGACCGCGACGGTCAACGGCGATACCGCAACGGCAACGTTCAAGGTAAATGCCGCGTTCGGCGCATCGGCATCGTACAAATTCGCTGTTCGACTGGAGGGCGACAGCCGATCCCACTGGAGCGCACTGACCACGACGACCATCACGCAGTGACCACACGCGGCGGCCCGGGAGTGATTCCGGGCCGCCCTCGCGTTTTCTTTATACTGGCAGTATCCTTCCCCCTACTGCCAACTCCCTACTCCCTACTGCCTACTCTTTCCCCAATATGCAAACCTTCGCCATTCTTGGAAGTCATCCAACGCTCTCGCTTGCCGAGCTCGCGGTAATGACCGGACAAAAACCAACCCAAACCGTTGGCGATGTTGCCATTTTCGACGACATGAATGAAAACCTCGAAAGCCTCAATGCAAAACTTGGTGGCATTCAAAAAATTGGCGTCATTATTGGATCTGTTCCAACGTGGAACCACACTGACCTTGCCGAGTTCCTCGTGAACGATCTCCTCTCCGAATCCGCTGAAGGAAAAATTCACTTTGGAACGAGCGTCTATAACCTCGGCAACAACAGCGGAACGGAAAGCGCACGTCGCAACGCATCAAAACTTGGCATGGAAATAAAGTCCGAGCTTCAGAAGGCGAATCACCCAGCGCGCTACGTCATTTCGTCGTCGCCAACCCTTTCATCGGTCGTTGTCACAAAAAACCATCTTCTTGAACGTGGCGCGGAATACTGTTTCTTTGTGAGCCCGACAGAAATCCTCATTGGAAAAACCGTCGGTGTACAAGATGTTGATGCTTGGGCGGGTCGCGATTTTGGTCGTCCACGCCGCAATGCAAAACAAGGCATGCTTCCACCAAAGCTTGCGCGCATGATGGTGAATCTTTCTGGCGCCGATATCGGATCGTCGACCGTGATGGATCCATTCTGCGGATCCGGAACCATTCTCATGGAAGCTGCACTCCTTGGTGCGCAGTCGTTGGTCGGCAGCGACATTAATGCTGAAGCGGTCGCTGATACCAAAGAAAACCTCGAGTGGATGCGTAATGAGGGAATGCCAATGTCTCCGTACAAGCTGTATCCAAACTCCGCACAAACCGTCAGTCCAAATCTAAAGCCAGGGTCTATCGACGCAATCGTCACCGAAACATATCTTGGTCGTCCGCGCAAAGGCACTGAAACGCATCGCGAAGTTGACGACGCAGTTGCGTACGTTGCAAACCTCTATCGCGAAGCATTCTCCGCGCTTGCTCCAAATCTCCGTTCTGGCGCAACGCTTCTCATTGCCGCGCCGGTGCACACCTTCGAAGACAAGGATATTGCATTCGATGCTCGCACGATTCTCGAACCGCTTGGCTACACGCACAACCCACTGCCTTACGAACCCGTCCTCTATCGTCATGACGGACAATTAGTCGGCCGTCGAATGTGGAGATTCACCAAAAACTAATCATTACTTCCAATAACACAACGCCCCGCTGACTCTCAGAGCCGCGGGGCGTTGTGTTATGTGTTATGCGAGGCGAACTTTGAATGCAACCAATCCCTTTTCATTCATCTCCGCTGGCGTGTAATGCGTCATGAGCTGCTGAATGAACTCGAGCTCACTTGCGTAATCACCAATCTCGGCGAGATCAATCTTGTCGAGCAATCGTTGCACATTCACGAACGGAACCTTTTCCTCGACAATCATCGGCAAACGATCTTCAAGCGCTGGTCGCTTCATGAACACAATCTCATCACCGACGCCGACGCATTTGCGCTTGTCATCATTCAATCGAACTTCCCAAATCTTCTTCCCCGACTTCAGAAGTTCAAACGGTTTCTTTTCCAAACGCATCACGACAGAGTTTGCCATAATCGATTCAATTTAGACGTTCACTCTAAAATGACATACATCGCCATCTTGCATCACATAATCCTTTCCCTCAATCCGTAGTTTACCAGTATCGCGAGCGCCAGACTCCCCATGACAAGCGATAAAATCCGAATACGAGATAACCTCGGCGCGAATAAAGTTCTTCTCGAAGTCCGTGTGAATCACGGCAGCAGCCTGTGGCGCTTTCGTCCCAACAGCAATAGTCCAAGCGCGAGTCTCCTGAACGCCAGTTGTGAAATAGGTGATGAGATTAAGGAGCTTGTAGCATTCGCGAATCACACGGTCGAGGCCCGATTCCTTCAGTCCGAGGTCAGAGAGGAATGCGGCAGCATCTTCCGGAGAAAGACCAGCGATCTCTGATTCGATTTTTACAGAAATCGGAATCGCCATTCGCGTTGGTCCAAGTGGCGATACCCAATCGGCACGCGTTGCATCAGCTTCATCGACGTTCACAACGTAAAGAATCGGCTTTGCGGTAAGGAGCGACAACGTTTTCATGAATTGTGCCTCGTCATCGGTGAATTCGACACTTCGTGCAAGCTCACCTTTCACGAGCGCTGCCTGAAGTTTTTCGAGCGCCGATGCTTGCGAAACAAGATCAGCGTTCTTCCCCGCTTTCATCTTTCCGGTCACGGTTCCGAGCATCTTTTCAACCGTCGATAAATCCGCCATTGCAAGCTCGAGCTCGATCACCTCAACGTCGCGCTTTGGGTCGATCGATCCATCAACGTGAACAACATTCGGATCTGGAAATGCGCGAACAACGTGAACGATCATGTCGGTTTCGCGGATGTTTGCAAGAAACTTATTTCCAAGACCTTCACCTTTATGTGCGCCTTTCACAAGCCCGGCGATGTCGACGAACTCAATTGCGGTCGGGATCAATTTTGTTGTTCCTGAGATTGCTGCGAGCTTCGCGATCCGCTCGTCAGGAACTGCAACTGTTCCCACGTTTGGCTCGATAGTACAAAACGGAAAGTTTGCGCAGTCGACCTGTTTTTTTGTGAGGGCAGTAAACAACGTCGATTTCCCGACATTTGGCAGCCCAACAATTCCAACATTCAGCATAGAAAGAAAAATTATGCGTAGCCTACTCTCAAATTGACTTTTTCGCAATTTTCGGCTACGGTTAGCCCTCCCTTCAATGGGAAATCCGTGACCATCACCCCCCTCAGGAGGCTTCGAAAGCCATGTTCATTCCTTTCATGTTCTTCGTCTCCCCCGCCCTCGCCGGCGACGCCGCTCCGACGAACGCGATCGTCGCCTCGCCGTTCGGCGGCAACCCCGAGCTGTCGGTGCTGGCCATCGTCATGACGTGTCACCCGACGGACACGCACTCCGCGTCCTTCGAGACGACGGAGCACGTGCTCCGGGAACGAAACGACACCGCAATCATCGCGGCGGAGAACCCGAATAGCGCGGAGCTCATGAAAGAGCTCGACGACATTCGCGTCACGCTCGACGGGGCGCAGTTCAGCAAGGTGCTGTTCCTCTACGAGGGCGCGGCAACCGGCGGCGACACGAACGACGAAACGCTCGGGTGTGCCGAACCGATCGTGTTCGCGGACCTCATGGAACGCCTGAAGCCGCTCGGCACGTCGGCAATCGCCGTCTTGGATGCGTCGCAAGCCGACTTCGGCCCGACCGCGAACGACTGGCGCGATGCCGGAATGCCCGGCTTCGCGATCAGCAGCGGACCGGAAGGAAAGAAAACGACGGACGGTCTCATGGCCGCATTCGCGGAAACTGTGAAAGCGAGCAACGGCGGAACCATCACGATGGGCGACCTCGTGATCGGCCTCCGAACCCGAGCGCCGCTCCTGGAACTCGCGTTCTCGACCGGTGTGAATCTCAACGACGGCTGGACGAACAACCCCGGACGACAGATCTTCCCCGGCGGAGGAGTCGTCGCTCCTCCGGCTGTGCCCGCGCCGCTTCCGACAGTGGCCGCAACGCCGCCCAAGAAGAAGGTTCCGACGGGATGCGCCGTCGCCGGCGCTGGCGTGCTCCTCGAGATTGGTGCGGGCGTCTTCGCCTTTGAAGCGAGCACGAACTACGCCACGCTCGTCGAGTACAACAACAAAGGCGGCGAATCACAGGAAGAGCTGCAAACCGCCGTCGACGGCTACCACACCGATCTCGCGGTCGCCATCACCTCCAGCGTCCTCGGCAGTGTGGCGATCATCGGTGGCACCTGGATGGTCCTCGACCACAAGGTGGAGCTGACCGTCACCCCCGGCGCCGCGATGCTTCACGGTACGTTCTGAAACGCACGACGAAAGCGGCTCGAATCTCCTCCGGGAGACTCGAGCCGCTCTGCGTTTATACTGAACGCACGGGTATTTCATTATTTCGCTAATACTAGCCATTATACTCACTTTTCCACTTGAAAAATAGCCATTTTTGTGCTATAGTTATCTGTCCGAGTAACTCAAAACCCCGGCCTTTTGGCCACATTCCCGAGGCTTCCGCCATGTTCCTTTCCCTCCTGTTCCTCGCCTGCTCTGACTACAACCTGACTGCGCAGGACACCGAAGAGTCCACGGTCCCGGCCAACCTCGAGGTCACGGGCAACGAGTCCGAGACGAGCGAGGAGGGCGCAGGTTCCGAGACTTCGGACTCCGCCTCGAGCGACGAGCTCACCGAAGAAGATACCGGCG
Source organism: uncultured Gammaproteobacteria bacterium (assembly GCA_964425965.1). Taxonomy (GTDB): domain Bacteria; phylum Patescibacteriota; class Patescibacteriia; order UBA9934; family UBA9934; genus CAIKHN01. The sequence goes on along the minus strand of CAYROW010000019.1, from coordinate 1,215 downwards.
ATGAGCCCGTCTCTTCCGACGAATGCGGGTTCCTGAATAATCAGTGGTACGGCAATCCAGACGTGGAGACCGAGTCCCTCGCGATCTTCAGCAACGTCGGCGATCTGCACTTCGAGATTCGCCAAGGCGAGACTGCGCGCTACCAGTTCGCGGTCACCGCCCTCAAGTGTGGAGACATCGACCTCAATCGCGTGATTCTCCAGGTCGATGACGAAACCTGCTGGACCGAGGATTGCTGGATGGGCGACATCGCGCTCGACTACATCCCCATGAACCTCACCAACCAGACGGACGGCGTCACCTACGAGCCGTACGACATGAGCCAGCAAATCCACAACCTCATGTACGGCTGGGTCGATGAGCACACAAATGGCGCGTACGCCGCGATGGACACCGTCCACGTGACTGCGGGCACCGTCAAGGTCTTCGAGTTCAACTTCACCGCCACCCAAGACATCCCCGTCGGCAACACCATCCGCATCTTCCTGGCCGATACGGTCTGGACGGACAACGTCACCGGGAACGATGTCTGCGGCGTCGATGACTGCGGCACCGAACTGGCAGTCACCTACACCATCATCGAGTAAGGGCACTACACGCCACGGGCCGAGGACATCACTCGGCCGCCCATCGTTCCTCACGACTTGTCGTGGTGAACGATGGGCATCCCGCCCAACGTTCCTTTTCGGAGAAACACCAATGACCGAATACAGTCCGTTCATCTTCGCTCCTCACAACATGAAGCTCACGTACAGGGACGGCTCCCCCGCCTCGATCACGGATGTCACCACCATCCTGTTCTTCGTCAGGGACAACACGATCGCGCTGTCGGGGACGAAAGGAACGATGCTCTACAAGATGGGCAGCGGCAACCACGACGACAAGTTGCTCTTCGATCACACGAGGAACAACGAAGAAGCTATCGTCACCCTGTTCACTTTCATCACCGGCCATAGCTTCTACCGCCGCATCGACGAGAACACCGCCCTCATCGTCTACGAGTGCGAGGACGTGATCCCCAAACACTTCCTCGTTCCCGCTCCGAAGTAGTCGCTCCCCTCAACGGGCCGAGGACATCACTCGGCCGCCCATCGTTCCTCACGACTTGTCGTGGTGAACGACGGGCATCCCGCCCAACGTTCCTTTGGAGCACCCATGTTCTTCCCCCTCCTGTTCCTCGCCGCCTGCTCTGACTACAACCTCGCCCCCGAAGTC
>CAYROW010000018.1:8794-14201 GCA_964425965.1 uncultured Gammaproteobacteria bacterium | reverse complement strand
TCATACGGGTTACAAACTTTCTTTTATTCGTCGCAGCAATGGAACAGAAATTGATCCACTTTGTTTCACATTGTGTTCACGAAGTCGTGCGGCTTTTTCCGAGACATAAGCCTCGAAATACACTATCCGAAGTGGAATGTATGGTTTTAGTGAAATTGTTTCTCCGGCGTTGTGCTCGAGAAGTCTCTTTTCAAGATTACCAGTTGAACCTTTATAGAAATAGTCTGGTTTGGCTATGCTCTGAAGAATGTAGAAATACCACATACAAAGCCATTGTAACAAAAGAACGCCCGAAGGCGCTCTTTTGTTGTCATATCGGCACCAGAGACGTGACCTGTTGATCGATCAAGTGTTTGATCGTGATACGTCATTCGCGAATGACGTATCGTGGCAGGCCACGTCGGTCGCGACCGACGTGGCAGGGGCTAGTGCGCGACGTTAGAACTTTGGCTCAGGAATACTGCGCTCCTTGCGAAAATCGGACAGCGTAACGACTCGTCTTTCTTTTCCTGGTTTAATGGAGCTTATTCCAAAAAGACTTTTACGTTTTTGAGCAACATACACAGCCATGTTGCTGGGAAGTTCCGGCAATCTTGCATCTAGTGATGTCGTGTTGGCCACAATATCACCGTCGTCTCCCGTAAAAACACGAGCAAGAATTCGTTTGCGGTTTTCGTTTAATTTATCCGTTGCAAAAAGGTAAGCAGCAACACTATCGGCGCGATCATCGTCTGGTTGCAGACCACCATAACTTGTCGGACACTCCTGCGGACGCCTGTTGAAGTGGATAGTGCGATCTCCCCCAGGAAGCTCGATCAAAACTTCGTCGTTTATTTCCCAGCCGAGATCTTCGGATTCCCATGCCCTGGCTAGTGTAGCTTCGAGCACCACATGAGTCGTTTCATGCACCAGTGTTCCTTCAAGTTCTGTGCACGGAAGTTCGCCGTTTCGATAGAATGAATCTGTCATTCCCGCTGAGTACAACTCAAGACGGCGTTGTGCAGGAAACTCCATCCCTCGGAACGGCTCGCCGCTTTTCGGATTCATCCCCTGTTGAGGAAGTATCTGAATGGACTCTAGGCGCCATAACGATTTATCACCCAACTTGTTATAAAAGTGTTCGAGAGTTCGAATAATTCCTGTGCGCACTTTCTCCTCCAAGCCTTGGCCAAAGGCAAAAATTTCAACTACGTGGTCGCCAAGCTCGATTTTAAATCGCTCTATTAAAACTTGCTGTTCCCATTGAGGGTCTATGAACCAATATCGTTGTCCAAGTGCCGCCTTCACCGCATCTGCAATTTGATCATGATTCGTGTTGTCATCTACTTGAACGGTGATCTCCGCTTGATCACTTCTATCAACTACACGGAGCTTGCTTTCTTTGTTGCCAATCCTAACTTGTATCTCTCGAGGTGCAATTTGTTCGACACGTTCTCTAATCATATTGTGTGGAATTTTAACACAGAAGTTCTATTCCCTTGTGGCCCCAACGAAAAATACAGCTGACTTCAGCTGTATTTTTCGTGGCAGGGGCGGAGGGAATCGAACCCGCGCTAACGGTTTTGGAGACCGTTGTACTACCATTATACGACGCCCCTATGTGCAACATGCATAGAACCTTCTGGTTTTACGAGAAGGTTCTACCCGTTCGCCAACCTCTGTCGAAACAATGGAAAGCAGAAGTATTCTACAAAGATTTTCCTTTTCTGTAAACCGCAACACCCAGCGCGATCATTCTGCAATAATCCCTAAGAAAATCAAAGGATTTTACGCATCATGTTATACTGACACTGAAATATTTTCGTATGCCGTTTCAGCGAATCGTCGTCGTGAGTACGCTTGTTTTTTGTCTGGTATTCACGCCATATTCTTCGGTATTTGCACTCCCCCCAAACCTCCTTACAAACCCCGGGGCAGAAACCGGCGATTTTACTGGCTGGACAAACGACGTCGACGACCCGTGGATGGTCGATAATTCCGACCCACGCAGTGGACTCAATGAATTCGTTGGTGGAGTCGGCAGTTCTGCGCTCACTCGTGATGTCGACATGCTCACGCTTGGGTACACGCAAGCGCAACTCGACACGTTTACGAACATCAGTCTTACCGCGTGGGTAAAACAATTCGTGTTTGGCGTTTCTTTTGACGATCAGTACGGCATGCTGATTGCGCTTCAAGGCGAAGGTCACGGCACCATGGCGTTTACCTACGTCAGTCTCGCGACCGTTCCGGCTGACTGGACGCAAATCGAAGCTTCACTCGGAAACTACGGGCCAGGACTTCGATACGTACACATTGAATTGTGGTCTGTTGACGGTGAAAGCGATGGTCCAGATCAAGGCGCAATGTTTGATGACCTCTCCCTTACTCTCACCGGTGACAGCACCGAGCCGACGCTCGAAAGCACCACTCCAGCAGACAACGGAACCCCAATCAATGTCCTTTCGAATCTCTCGATGACATTCAACGAAACGGTTTATGCCGGAACCGGCAATGTCGTTATTCGCCGAGCGAGCGACGGTATAGCGGTACAAACTATCGACATTCAATCAGATGCGGTCAGCGGTTTTGGATCGAGCACGATCACCATTAATCCGCCATCCTCACTCCTTCGCGGGAATCCGTATTACATCACCGTCGATGACGGCGCAGTTCTTGATGGATGGAGCAATGCATACGCCGGAATCTCGTCGACAACTGGCTGGAACATTCAAACGACATCTTCATCAAAGTCGCTTGAGACGTTGCCTCCGCCCGATTATTCTTTCAAAAATGTTTCTGCCACCATAACGCCATCCGGCGAAGCGACGATCGCCTGGACTGCAGCGTCGTCTGTGCCATTCGTTCGCGTCTTCGTATCAACCGACGCAAACACCTGGCAGCGTCTCTCAGAACCTCTCACGCCGATGTCGTCATTTTCGTGGCAGATGCCATCGTCATATCAAAATGTACCGGTAACCTTTCGCGTTGAAGCAACCGATCTCGCACAATCGCTCTCGTCGACCGAATCGAACAGCGTTGTTTGGGAGACCGCCTCCACAACACAGACCGCAACACAAACGATTCCCGTCGGGAATTTTGTTCGTACGGCATCACAGGACACCGTGTACTACATAAATGGTGACGGCGCTCGTCAACCAATTCCCAACGCGCAAACGTTTTTTACGTGGGAACGTTCTTTCGACGTTGTTCACATTATTGATGCGGCGGTCATGGCAACAATTCCCCTCGGCCGGCCACTCCCGCCAAAACCTGGAACGGTTCTCGTGAAAATCACTTCAATCCCGAAGGTGTACAGTATTGACGGTACCGCTGAACACCCGGTGCTTCATTGGATTCCCACCGAATCACTTGCGGCATTACTGTTTGGTGACGCATGGGCAACAAACGTTCTCGATATCCCCCCAACGTCGTGGTCGTCGTTCACCGTCGGCGCAGACCGCAGCAGCTAAACTCGCGCATCCAACTTTTTTTATGCCTGAATCTTCTTCATTCGAGAAAGAAAAGCTCCCTCTTGTTGACCGCGTTACTCTTCAGAGCATCTTTGAAAATCATCGTATCCTCGACGATCTCGATCGTGATGCTTTTACACGATTGGAGCGCATTCTTAACCCAGATCATGATATAACCGCAGACGAACTCATCGACCTTGATGATATTGTGTCGTACTTTCGCGAACGGCAGAATGCCGAAACAACGCGGTCCAAAACCCGATTCGAGCCTGCTGTAGATTTTCGGCTCACAAAACTTTTGCAAAACGCAAAAAACGCCATTTGGAATACATTAAAAGCGCTTCGCCCTCTCGAGGCGGCAGAAATCAACGGCACCCCAGCAAACGAATCATTCGCAGACGCGTATACAGCACATGCGTCAATTATTAAAAGTACAGAATCAATTTTGCGAGAACTCAAAGAAATCGAAACCGGACGAAATGCGCTCCAAAAGGCACTCAAAAGAAAAAAACTTTCCACTGACGCTCGTCGAAGCCTTGAAACATATACAAACCAATCACAAAACACCATCAAGAGTCTTTCTACAATTCTTGCAAAGCGACCGAACGAGCACCGGTAATCACGGCGTCACCGCAACGCAAATCAGGAGGAACGCAAACGCCGCAACAACTGCATTAACCCTATTTCATGGACATGAAGTAATGGGTACTTTTTCCGCGATGCCTCGCGTGGAGCGTGCCAAACGAGTTTCCCTTTGGCGTACAACGAAAGGACATCAGGATGAATATAGGAGGCTTTGCAAACCGCAACCGTGTTACCGAGCGCGTCAGCAGCACGCTGCACCGCGGTTTTGATATCGCGCTGAATGTCGCGTCGGGTTGTTGGCGTCGGACGGTCCCAAAGATATGACGCAGCAATTACTGTACCGTGCCAGGTACGAAAATCCTTTGCGGTAATTTCTTCTTTGGAAATCAATTTCAAATACGCATTCACGTCCTCAGAATTCACCTCGTGCGGCTTTCCGTCGTGATCGATGTATTCGAAAAGTTTTTGCCCAGGAATGTCGTGACATTTCGCAACAATGTTTCGCAAACGATCGTCCTCAAGCGGAAACTCGTGCGCAATACCAGCCTTACCATCAAAGGCCAATTCCATGTGCTCGCCCGTCCCTTTCACGTGGCGGTTCCGCAGCGTCGTTAGGCCAAAGGAGTGATTGTCCTTCGCGTACTCCTCGTTTCCGATACGAATAAACGCGGTATCGAGTAATCGCACAATGGCAGCGAGGACTTTCGCTTTTGGCATTCCGCGTAAACGAAGATCAGTATCAACGCGACGACGAATACGGGAAAGTGATGCGACAAATTCACGCATACGATGAAATTTTCCTTCGCTGCGGTGGGTAATCCAATCAGGATGGTAGAAATATTGTTTTCGTCGCTTCGCATCAAGAGCCGTTGCCTGAATATGCCCATGCGGAAACGGACAAATCCATACCGATGTATATGCCGGAGGAATACCAAGCGACCGAATTCGACGTAACACTGATCGATCCCAAATTCGTCGACCGTGCTCATTCTTGTATACAAAGCCAAAGAGGCCTTTCCTCCGTGTCCATCCAGGGATATCATCGGTGACGTATCGCAATCGCATTTCTATAGTATAGCAAGCAAAGAATCCGCCTCTTGAAAACGTTATGACCATATTCTCCCGCGACGACCTCACATGTTCACCACCTACCGTCCGATCGCTCTCGTGCGACGACCTCCGTAACGCACAAGAAACGAACTCCGCTCCACAAATTATTGACGTACGAGAACGCGACGAATGGAACGCTGGTCACATTCCGGGTGCTATACATATTCCTCGTGGCATCCTTGAATTTAAGATTTCGGAAATTGCGCCAAACCGAGACACGCCAATGGTGCTTTACTGCCGAAGCGGCGGCAGAGCAACAG
>CAYROW010000018.1:0-8694 GCA_964425965.1 uncultured Gammaproteobacteria bacterium | reverse complement strand
CCTCAAAGCGCTTTCAACGCCATCAAAAATTCAAGATTTCTTGAACAACCTTCGATTTCGCATCGTCGGCACCAACGAAACATGTCATTCGCCCAGACTCGTTTTGCGTCATCGCGACGCACAATGCATTGAAGGCGCAATGTTTGCCGCAGCAGCACTTCGATTCCACGGCCACCAACCACTCATTCTCGACCTCGTCTCTACTGCAGAAGATCAAGATCACGTTATTGCGGTATTCAATATTGACGGTTTTTGGGGCGCAGTCTCAAAAACAAATCACGGTGTTCTTCGCTATCGCGAACCCATCTATCGTTCGATCCGCGAGCTCGTTATGAGTTATTTTCATGAATACTTTTTGCAATCAAACCGGAAGAAAACACTCCGAAGTTTTTCAAAGCCTGTAAATCTTTCCCGGTTCGATGGGAAACAATGGGAAACAAGCGAGGAACCACTTTGGTACATCCCCGAGTATCTTGTTTCCATTCCGCATACACCAATTCTCAATCGATCCCAAATTGCACGACTTCGTATTGCCGACCCTATTGAGGCAAAGATGACGGAAATTATGGAATGGGAGTAAACTTTCTCTATATGGAATGTCCAAACTGTAAGCGCGGCATGAAGTACGTTCGAAGCGGAACAAATACCTACGAAGGCATCCGGTACAACGAGGAAATCTATCGTTGCCCGCACTGCTATTCGTACGTTACCGAAAGCATCCCAAAGGAAAAGCCAACGGAATAAACAAAACCTCCGAGCAATCTGCTCGGAGGTTTTGTTTGCGATTACGCGATGGTTTGAATGGTGATCTTTGTCCAAGGCTGGCGGTGACCAACATTGCGGCGGTAGCGAGTCTTTCGCTTGTACTTAATGACCGACACTTTGTCAGCACGACCGTGCTCTGAAACGACTGCGGTTACTTTTGCATCTTTCACGACTGGCGTACCGACTTTCACGGTTGCACCGTCGTCAGACGCGACGAGCAATGCGTCAAACGTCATTGAAGCACCGACCTCGAGATCGATCTTTTCAACGCTGAGGACTTGGCCCTCGCGGACAATGTGCTGCTTTCCACCTGCGGTAATGACTGCGAACATAGAAGGATTGTGCTGCTGAGGCGGTAAGGAAACCCCTACGCTTTTTTTGCCTATTGCAAGCCAAAATGTGGGAAAAGAGTATCAGGAAGCCCGAGAATCGTCAAGGTATTTCGCTAACAGGCTAATGCCGATAATAGCCAAAATGCTCAGAATTCCCAGCGCAATCACCTTTTGCCAGCTCACAAAAAGCAAGCTCGTCGCCCCAAATGCGACGGCAAAAAAGGCGTAGAGCAACGTCACCTGTCGAGGCGAAAGGCCGACGTCACGAAGCATGAGGTGTAGATGTCGCCGATCAGCTGTGGTAAACGGGTTCTTCCCCGCCCGATAACGACGAATCGCAACAAGGCCAACATCGATCGCCGGAATACCAAGAACAAGAAGAGCGGTCGCCATTTTGCTTCCTGCAATCACCGAGAGCACTCCGACGATGAATCCGATGACCGTACTTCCGGATTCACCAAGAAAAATTTGGGCCGGATGCCAATTCCATAAAATGAACCCAAGAATCGATCCCGCAAAAATAAGCGCGAGCAAAGCGACATCTGATTGAAAATACGTCGGCGTCAGCGCGAGGGCAGCAATCATGAGCGCACCGACAAACGATACGCTCGACGCAAGACCGTCAACACCATCAAGGAGTTTCGTTGTCATCGTCATTGCAAGAATCCAGATGAACGCGACGAGAGATGCCGCAAACGGCGCAAGCACAATGACGCCACCAAGTGGGTTCGTCATCTTCGCGACATTAATTCCGCCAAGGACAGCGACGAAAGACGCAAGAATAAACAACGCCATCGAGTACTTCGCCGAAATTGCGAATCGGTCATCGATCACGCCACCGATGGTGAGAATAGCAATCCCAATAAAAAAGCCGATGAAGTGATGTACGCCAATCGCGCCGCTTGTGAGTTCAGCTGAAAAAAGGAGAACACCAATAGTCACCGTCGAAAAACTCGCAACAATCGCGAGCCCGCCGAGGAGTGGCGTTGGCTCACGATGCAATTTTCTGCCGCCATCAGGCGAATCGATAACACCAAACCGCAACGCCAACGATCGAATAATCGGGGTCATCCATGCGGAGATCAAGAATGCGAGGGCAACGGGGATTGGCCACCAGGAAATCATATAACCAAAGTCTACTGTGACTTTCTCATTTGTGGCTAGTTTCCGATGATCTGAGTCGAAAATAGACCAAAGGAGGAAATCGCACTATGACGGCATTAGCCCAGGAATCGCCTCACTCATGGTTGGATACGCGTGAATCATCGACTGGACGGTGTCGATCGTAATTCCGGCGTACATCGCCAACGCAAGCTCATGAATGACCTCGCCAGAACGGTCGCCAAGCATCGATGCGCCGAGAATGCGACTCGTTTTCTTCTCAACAAAAACCTTCAACAGGCCAACGCGCTCGCTTTCAATAACTGCGCGACCAAGCGCTCCGACCGGAAACTTCCAGACTGTAAACGATTTCTTTTTCGCGACTAACTCCCCAGGCATTGCCCCTACAGAAGCAAGTTCTGGTGCAACAAACGTCACACGAGGAACAACAGCGAGATCGATACTCGCAAACTTCTTCTTTCCTTTTGCAAACAGCGCCGCATTCTTTCCTGCAACCAATCCTTCATGGTGCGCGGTATGCGTGTACGCCGGAAGCCCCGTCACGTCGCCAGCGAGAAAGATTGATCGACCTTTCACGCGCATTGCGGAATCGACCGTCACACCGTTCATTGCATTCCGTTTAATACCAGCATTCTCAAGATTCAACGACTCAACGTTTGGTGCACGACCGGAAGCGACAAGAAATTTTTCGACACGTACGGTTTTCCGTGGTTCGGATTTTGTTTGATACGTAACACGAATATTCCGACCAGACCGTGCAACTCCGAGCACCCGAGTATTGCCATGGAAAGTCACGCCACGGTGCATGAGTGTTTTTGCCGCGAGCGCTGCAACCTCAGCGTCCTCACGAGGGAGCAGTCGATCAGCGATATCAAACATCATTACCGGAACACCAAGCAGCGAAAAGAACGTCGCAAACTCGCAACCAATCGGACCACCCCCAAGAATCGCGATCGATTCGGGAAGGTCGGTGATTGACGTCGCATCACGTGGAGTCCAATAGTCGACAGCGTCGATCCCGGCGATTGGTGGAATTTTTGGTACAGATCCCGTTGCAATCACGAATGCCTTCGCGCTAATAATATGCGTTCCAACACGAATGGATTCGTCATCAATAAAACTTGCAGTACCACGGAAGAGGGTCACCTTCTCGCTTTCAAGAATCTTTTCAAGTCGTCGATGACCAGTCATTGCATGCACGACGGCGTCTTTCCGTTCCATCATTGCACCGACACTGAATGTGAAGTGTTTGACATTGATACCGAATCGCGCCCCGTTCCTCCGAATATCGTCATATCGCACCGCAGCGGCAAGCATGGTCTTTGTTGGCACGCATGCGTAATTTGGACATTCCCCGCCAAGCACGTCAGAAGCAATCAGCGCAACACTTGATCCTTCCTGTCGCGCCGCAAATGCCGCAGAAAGCCCCGCAGAGCCTCCGCCAATCACGACAACGTCGAACCCGGCTTTTCGTGACGTCTTTTTTGGCATATTACACAACGATCGGCAAATTCCTCCACACCTTCTTATCACCACGCAACAATGATTCGATTCGATACGCTCCATGCGTCGGCGCGTTCGTGAATCCGTTCCATGCCATTCGCGCTAATGCACCGCTTTCAATCCAATCGAACAACCATTCATTCATGTATTGCGGCGCAAGGCCATCAGCGCCACCGCCAACGTATGTTAACCATGCGCGGTTAAAATCCTCCTGACTTCCAACTGTTGGCGCCATAATAATGGGAATGGCGAGGCCAGTGTAAAACGAGAGCTCCGACGGCTTCGTCCAAAGAATATCTGTTTTACGCATGAGTTTTGAGAACGCAACAAAGTACGCATGACGTGTTCGCTCAAACAGCACCGTTACTTTTCCCGTTCGCTTTGCGCCAACTAATCCGCACAATCGAATTTCCCGCTCAAAATATTCGGCAACTTCTGGCCGCGTGCCCGCAACAAGATTCACAAGAATTCTTCCTGCGCGAACATCACTTGCAAGGGAACGCAATGCAAGCCCAACAAGTTCGCGTTGCGTTCCCGCTCCTCCAACCGCAAACGTGATCGTTGGCGTTGAGGGTTTTACTGCACAAAATTGTTTTCCAAACGTCGCGTCAAGCAATGAATGCGCTTTCGTAACGAAATTCCCATGCGGATCCAAATTGCACATTCTCCGCTGTAAATCCGCCCGAACGTATTCTGGGACGTGTGGACCGCCAACCGTTTCAAACGGCAACGGAAACCCCGTCAGCGTAATATTCTTTTCTTTCACGCCGTACAACTTTAACCGCTCAACCACTCGTCCGGTTGGCGCAAGATATTGAATTCTGCTCTTCTTTGGATTCAGGGGTGCCCACGCTCGAGCAATATCGGCATCGCAAAGAACAATGTAAATATCCTCAGGGTAATCAAGCTCTTCCGCGGCGAATGCAGGAGTAAAAAATGTCGAAACAATCGGCAATGGTCGCTCCTTAAAGCGTTCAATCAAATCATGACACATCCCCTGATTGCGAATGAGCCCGTACGTTTGACGAACTTGCAGACTCGGCTTCGAAAGATCGCGCTTCGGATAAAACTCCGGAATGCGCTGCATCTCGTCCATAATTCCGAACGCCGTCGTTCCGAAAATTGGCACATTCTTAAACCGCGACACGAATTCGTAAAAACTCTTCCCCGTTTCCCAAAGTCTTCGCTCGTGCGCAGGAATGCCCGGGTAATCATTCGCTACCGTCACTTCCCCATCTGGAGCTAAATGCCGCAACGCAAACGCGGCCCGCTCGTGGCCATAGCCCATATTGACCGCAACAACGTGCGCCAATGCTTTCCCCCGTTTTTCCTCCATACGTTTATGTGAAGTATAGCAAAACGAAAACCACGCCGACCCTTTCGGATCAGCGTGGCCGCTGGAACACGTGGACTACGTCGCGGGCACCGACTTCTTGGGTTTTGCGAGGACGACGCACCGATGCGGAATCCAGGTCGGCAAGACGGAGAGCCATACGCGCAGATTCCCGGTGTCTTCGTTTTTACGCATCTCGATGACGCGATTGTGGCTGAAGATCATGAGGGGACACTTCAACTGTCCCCGATTCTCCGCAACCCACTTCAGGCCTTCGTCTGCATTCGCAGGATCGAGTCCTTTGGCATCGAGCCGAGATCGCAGGTCTGCTTCAGTGATCTTTTGCCCCTCCAACCAACCCGAGCAGATTTCCATAGGCTGGATGTCTGCCGTAGAGGCGAACGCATCAGAATCCGGAAAGAGCGCGTCAGTGATTTCGGCGTCGACGACCGTACAGCCGAGCTCCGCCATAAGGCGCTTGATGCCCCCGGGAAGAACCGCGGTGCCGTCGATGAGTTGCGTGATGTACTCGAGGGTTGCCCGAGCCCTAGGGGTGTCGCTCTCGAGGATCAGCCGGAGACGAGCGAAAAAGTCAGCGAAGTTCATGAGGCACCTGAGGAAAGAGCCGTCGCTACATTATGGAAATTTTCCTGAAAAGTCAATCTTTTTCGCGAATATTCGCCAAAAGAATATAAAAAAATGCGACAGCCTCTCCTGGATGCTGTCCACCGCTGAGATTTGCCAAATTTCAAAGGGTCAGGTAGCATTCCCGCATTCGAAACCATTCCCTTCTATGAGCAAAGTCTGCATGATCACGGGCAAGAGCCCATTGACTGGCCACAATGTCAGTCACTCCAACGTCAAATCGAAGCGTCGCCAGATGCCAAATTTGCAAAAGAAAACCGTTATCAACCCAGCAACTGGGAAGCCAGTCGTGCTCATGGTTTCCGGTCGCGGCATCCGCACCCTCGCAAAGTGGGTAAAGGCAGGAAGCAAGGTTGATCTGCGATACTTCATTGAGTAATCAATCACAAAAAACGCTCCGAGCAATCGGAGCGTTTTTGTTTTGTTCTTAGGCGTTCGTGTATGCCCCGTCCTTGTACACAACTTCCCCGTCAATCGTGACAGTCGTCACATCAGCGAACACGTCAACGTGATATTTGCTTGAACGTTTTGGGAATCCTTCCTTGGTATAGACCGAGTGCTTTTGTCCAAGAGAAAGATGAATACCACACATGCGCTCGTAACTCCCGATATCGGTAAGGCGACGGTTCTTGGTGAGTGCGCGATTTAACCCAAAACCAAGCTCACGCACCCAAAGCTGTTCGTCTGCACGAATTTGATTCAGCACCGCGGTAAACGATTCCGGTGCATCGATCGCCTCCACGAGAATACCGTTTTCAATGCGAACGAGAACAGGTTCTGGCGGAACAATCACGTGAAAATCTGCATCCGCGTAGCCAAACAACTTCACTGTTCCGTTCAGATTCGAGAACTCAGACGCCTCAGTAAAAACCTCACCAATGGGGAATTGCCCACCGAGATTTTTCATGCCCGTGTAGTCGCCCGTATTTAATTTCGCCGATTCAAACGGACCGTCATACACAAGTGCCGTTCCTTCGCATGAAACAACAATTTGTTTTGCGCGATCGATCTTTTCTTTTAACCACGGACCAACGGCATGATAATAGTCCGCGTCATACGCCAAAGCATCGAGGTAAATATCGTGCTCCTCTTCTGGCATGCGGCCAAGATGTGGATGCTCAATAACTGCGAGGCTACGATTAAACAACTCAAGACGGAAACGGAATTCGTTTAATCGGAAGCTGCCAGACTGTACGAGAACAACAAGGCTTCCCGGCGCAAGCGTATCAACCGCCGCACGAACAGCGTCCGGCGTTGTTTCGTCAAAATTGATCACGATCGCATTCGTCAGAACATTGCGGTACGCCGCAGAAAGGCGCCGAGAAAGCGGCGACTGTCCATCAAACACAATCATCGACGGATGCGATACATCGATACGGAATGCCTTAGTAATAATGTCACGAAGGTTTTGCTCGACGTTCACCATATTTATTTTTCTTCATTATTCACTGCGTCTTCAGCAACCGTCCTTCCGCGTCTTGCCGCCATCGTACGAAGAGCGATGTACGCGACAATAATGATGAACAAACCGATTCCCACCCATCGCAAGCCACGATGAATAGAACTCCAGAATTGTCCAAAGAAAAATCCGGTTGCAAGATACGCTGCGGACCATAGCACACCGCTCGTGATGTTCATGGCCATGAATGATCGCCATTTCATTTTGAGCGCGCCGGCAATAAATGGAACAAATGGACGAAGTGGACCAATAAAACGCCCAAGGAACACACCGGCAATGCCGTATTCGTTCATAAACCGCTCTGCACGATCGACGGTTCTCTGTGCAAAGAGTCGAGGAAAACGCTTTGCAGGATCGATTCCTCGTCTCCCCAGAACAAAACTCAAAACGTCGCCAAGAATCGCGCCAACCGCGCCAATAATAAACGCGTCGCCAATATCATAAACGCCTTGCGAAATAACAAAGCCGAACAACACCACAAATGTTGCGCCCGGAACAAGAATACCAACAACCGCAATAGATTCCCCAAATGCAAACGCAAACAACAGGGCGTATGCCCAGTTGCCGAGTTGGGAAATAAAGGGAAGCCAGTGGTTAAACATAGCGCGTTGGCGGATGTTCAAACGTAATAATCGGCATGTGGTTCTTCATGACATCTTGCGGGATACCAAGCTCTTCAAGATACACCGTCGAGACCTCGCAGAACTTCGCTTGCGCGTAATCGAACCCAAGAAGTTCTGACACCGCGCGAACCGTTGCTTCGTCATGCGCCTCAACCTCCACAAACGGACGCAACCCTGGCCAGGTATCGATTGTCACTTCTGCCCCGTTCAACGTCCATGCTTCGCGCAAAGTTTCCTGATACGCCTTCTTCTGCGCCCCAATCGCGGACAAGAAATCGACCGCGTTGTCGAAATTATCGACCTTCACCATGACTTCTTTCTGATCCTCAATTGCACTGCCATTCACCACCTTTAAGGACATGGTAATCGCCTCCCCCTCGTCGCGAACTCGCATCCATCCGCCAGGAATAGCGATAGGCGGGTTAAACACCGTCCGCCGCATTAATGACTCCTTTTTGACGAGCACTCCCCCAACTTCTTGAAGTTTTGCCCGAACCGCGTCCTTATCCACCCCCGTAAACGTGGCCTCGAATTCAATTTGCATAGAATATCCTTGAGGATAGCTCCCTTGCGACGTTCTTGCCAGAGCTCTCTTTGGCATGATACGATTCGGCCGTTCTTTTCTGAGTTTCGCCGAAATAGCTCAGCTGGTAGAGCAACGGTTTTGTAAACCGTAGGTCACCGGTTCGAATCCGGTTTTCGGCTCCATTGAAAATTGAACGTTACTGTGGGACGAAGCTATTTGCGACAAGTTTCAGTGCGGAGCAAGGAAAGCTCGCGAGGCGTACATCGACGTACGTTGAGCGAGTTTCCGAAGCGACAAGCCGAAAATTGTCCAAATAGGTTCGTCCCACCATGGGTTGGTACTCAAGCGGTCAACGAGGAGAGACTGTAAATCTCTTGGCTTGCGCC
>CAYROW010000017.1:4222-14827 GCA_964425965.1 uncultured Gammaproteobacteria bacterium | reverse complement strand
TCGTGCCAGATCTTCTTGATGTGCCCCTTCCCCTTCAGGTAGTCCACCGTAGCGTGAAGCACCATGTGAATGAGGAGTCCGTACCACGTCACGTGGAACCCGGGCACTGCCGCAAGGAGCATGAACGGCGATGCTTGAGTGATGACGTGGTAATACAGCACTTCTTTATCCTTCGCCTTTTCCATCGCCATCCACGCGCTCTGGAACGCGAAGTCGCCGATGTTGTGACACGCGAAGAGAACCGCGAGGTACTGCCAAAGCTCGAGCGAAACGACCATGGAACACCTCCTGTGGTGAGTGTCCGCACTGAGTATCTGTCCACAGCCGCAATGTGCCGAGAGCATTTGTCGTCATGCGCGACGACATCAATTGCGCATCTGTCGTCTGCCACGACAACAGTTTGACTTCTCCCCGCATAGCGCTATGGTGATGATGTATGCATATGTCATCGTCCAAAGAACTCAATCGCGCGCTTGTTGCGTTTGGATTCGACGAAAAAGAAGCGCATCTGTATCTCGCAGGCGTCGAGCTTGGCGAAGCAACGGTGCTTGAACTTTCACGACTGACGAAACTCCCACGCACAACGCTGTACCCAATATTAGAAAGCTTGTGTCGACGAGGATATTTTCGGCTGAAAAGCTTGCAGGGTCGAAAAAAATTCGTAGCAAATCCGCCGGATTTGTTCCTGAAACATCTTGCGGACCGACAGGAACGCTTCCGTGAAATTCTCCCGCTCTTCGAAGCAATCAAGGCGCATGACCCAAAAACTGTTGGCGTAACGATTTACGAAGGAACCGACGGCTTCAAACAATTCTGGCAACAAATTTTTCAATCTGGCGTCAAAGAATACTGCTTACTTACTACCGGAGTGCACATGCTCGACTACGTCAAAGAACCGTATCTTCTCAAGCACATCATCGACGAGCGGCTGCGATTAGGCATTCGGAGTCGACAGCTTATTATCGAAACCGCAGAATCACGAAAATTTGTACGACGTGACGCCGCAGAACTTCGTGAATCACGATTCCTCCCACCAAACGCACAGATCCCAGCAACGATGCTCCTCTTTGGTAGTGACGTCGCCTTCGTCACGACACGAAAAGAAAATTCCGTCATTCTCGTCACGAGCGGCGACGTATCCGTAACACTCCGAACAATGTTCGAGCTTCTCTGGAGCTGCGCGAAATCAGCGGTTTAAATGAGTGCGCCGCAAAAGGAAAATCTAAAGCAAGATCGGAGTATCATTGTGTCATTATATGCTTTCAAAATTCCAAAAATTCTTTGTAGGGATAACCGTAATCACCATGGTAGTCGCCGTGGGAATATTCGTATTTTTCAGCACGTTGCCGCTGCCATCAAAAGTAACCGGCAGCACTGGCAACAAAGAGCCTGTAAATACAGACAACGACGCCACAACGCTCACGGACAATGGATCTGCCGACATCCCCACCATTTATGTTTCCATAGTTACACATGTTGAAGAGCCGAATGGACAATTAGCCCACCCCGACTTTACAAAAGACGAAAAAACATTCTTTACCTATCGCGATGCGTTCGTGAGATATGCCGACATGTTGCACGACTTACACATTTCGTACGACTGGCAATCGGACTGGAATTTTCTCCTTACTGCAACAATGTTTGATGAGGGCACACCATCTACGGACAATAAAAATTTCGTGCAATATTTCTCCGAAAATCTTGAAATGCCTATTAATCCTCATGCACACGAAACGCAATACAACTACGCAGACGTTGCCGCACTCATTGCAAAACTTGGAGTGGAGCCTGGAGGAGTTGTTGGAGGTTATCTTGTTTCGCCACCAAGACTCTCAAAGCTTGAATATTTGCGCACACCAATTACCGGCAACTTCTATGACTACACGTGGCAAGCAGAGATTCTCTGGGGCGGCGGCACACAGGGACATGTCAATGATACAAATGCCTCTGGCGTTTGGCGCCCCACCGACACAAGACAAATCATGACACACGACGAAAACGGAACGCTCCCGAACGTTGGCACATACCTTTCCACATGGGAAGGACTCGATGATCTCCTCACTCTTCAAGCCGCAGGAAAGCTCATGAAAGGACGCATCTACACCGCAACCGTCTTCGAGCCGCCGGCAAAAATTCTTACCGAAGAAGGACGGGATGAGACCCGAGCACGCATTTCCACACTCCAAGACGAAATTGCTGACGGGCGCGTCGTATTCGCAAACATCGAAGACGTGGTAAAAATTTGGGAAGAGCGATACAACGGCGAGCCGAATGTGTATCAGGAACCAAAATAAACTACCATCGTCACTTCGGACAATGAATCTTTTGCGATAGCAAAACGACCTCTCTCGAGGTCGTTTTGTATTCGATCGATGTATTTACTTTCCTTGGCGTGCTTCGACGATGGTCTTTTGCACGTTGGTTGGCACTTCCATGTACTGACCGAATTCCATGGAGTAGCTTGCGCGACCCTGGGTCATGGAACGGAGCGACGTGGAGTAGCCGAACATTTCTGCGAGTGGAACGAGTGCTTTCACGAACTTGATGTTTCCGCGATCGCCCATTTCCTGAATCTGTCCGCGCTTTCCGTTCAAGTCGCCGACGACAGTTCCCATAAACTCTTCTGGGGTAACCGCTTCCACTTTCATCATTGGCTCAAGCAACACTGGTTTTGCGTTCTTCACGGCTTCCTGGAATGCCATGCTTCCTGCCATCTTGAAGGCTGCTTCGTTGGAGTCCACATCGTGGTAGCTTCCGTCGAACACGGTAACCTTGATGTTGATGAGTGGGAATCCTGCGATCGCACCGCGATCCATAGATTCACGCGCACCCTTTTCGATTGCTGGAATGTATTCACGAGGAATGCTTCCACCCTTCGTTTCTTCAAAGAACTCGAAGTTCTTCGCGTCCTCACCGGTGTTTGGCTCAACGCGCAACCAGCAATGTCCGTACTGACCGCGTCCACCGGACTGCTTGATGTACTTTCCTTCGCCTTCTGCAGCAGCACGAATCGTTTCACGATACGCAACCTGTGGGCGACCAACGTTTGCTTCAACGCCGTATTCGCGCTTCATGCGGTCGACCATGATTTCCAAGTGAAGTTCTCCCATACCAGCGATAATTGTCTGGTTGGAATCTGGGTCTGTCGAGACGTGGAAGGTTGGGTCTTCTTCCTTCAACTTCTGAAGCGCAACACCCATCTTCTCCTGGTCGCTCTTTGTTTTTGGCTCAAGCGCCTGAGAAATAACAGGCTCTGGGAAGGTGATGGATTCAAGAACAACTGGGTGATCTGCGTCACAGAGAGTGTGACCAGTTGCAGTGCTCTTCAAACCAACGGCTGCGGCAATTTCTCCAGCGAATACTTCTTCAACATCCTCTCGGCTGTTTGCATGCAAGCGGACGATGCGAGAGATGCGCTCTTTGTCGCCGGTTGTTGTGTTCAGCACGTATGTTCCTGCCTTAACAGATCCAGAGTACACACGGAAGAACGCAAGCTTTCCAACGAATGGATCTGCGGCAATCTTGAACGCGAGCGCAGCAAATGGCGCGTCGTCCTTTGGTGGGCATGCGATCAACTCTTCGTGATCGTCTGGGTTAAATCCAGTGATTGGTGGGACATCGAGTGGTGACGGCAAGAAGTCGACAACCGCATCGAGCATCTGTTGAACACCTTTGTTCTTGAGGGCGGAGCCACAAAGAATTGGGAAGATCTTCAATGACACAACGCCCTTACGAAGCGCAACCTTGAGTTCTGGAACTGGAATTTCTTCACCAGCGAAGAAGCGGTCGAGCAATGCTTCGTCTTCGGCAACGATTGCCTCAACCAAGTTCTTGCGGTATTCCTCTGCTTTTTCCTTGTACTCGTCTGGAATTTCAATTTCGTCCACCACCTTACCCATGTCATCCTTGTAAATGAACGCCTTGCGCAAGAGAAGGTCGATAATTCCAACGAAGTTGCTCTCAGTACCAATTGGCAACTGTACTGGGTACGCGTTTGGTGCCAAGCGCTTACGAATGGAGTCGACGTCTTTGTAGAAGTCCGCACCCGTACGATCGAGCTTGTTAATGAAACAGACGCGAGGAACTTTGTACTTATCAGCCTGGTGCCACACCGTCTCAGACTGTGGCTCAACGCCAGCGACACCGTCGAACACGGTCACGCCGCCGTCCAACACGCGAAGCGAACGCTCCACTTCAACAGTAAAGTCCACGTGACCAGGAGTGTCGATGATGTTAATGCGGTGATCTTTCCAGAAACATGTTGTTGCAGCAGCAGTAATGGTAATACCGCGCTCCTGCTCCTGTTCCATCCAGTCCATGGTTGCTTCACCTTCGTGCACTTCACCGATTTTGTGCTTCTTACCGGTGTAGTACAACACGCGCTCCGTTGTGGTGGTCTTTCCCGCATCGATGTGCGCAATGATTCCGATGTTCCGAACCCGTTCCAATGGATAATCACGGTTCATAAAAGAAAGATCGAAGGTTTATCGAGCCAAGTGCGCAAATGCGCGGTTAGCCTCTGCCATACGCTGAACGTCCAACTTCTTCTTGACGGCATCGCCTTCATTCTTCGATGCTGCAATCAATTCTTCTGCAAGCTTCTCGCACATTGGGCGTCCTTTCTTGCTGCGGGCAGCGACGAGGATCCATCGGTACGCCAACGCGTAGCGGCGATCGCCACGCACAGGCATTGGCACCTGGTAGTTTGCACCACCAACGCGCTTTGACTTCACCTCCACTGCTGGAGTGACGTTCTTAATTGCGGTGTCGAACACTTCCAATGGATCAGCTTTTGTTTCGCTCGCAATAATATCGAATGCATCGTACACGATGCCGCGAGCGATACTCTTCTTTCCACTTTCCATGACGTAATTCACTAACTTGGCAACCAAAACGCTCCCGTATTTTGCATCAGGAGCGAGATTGCGCTTTGGAGCGGCTTTACCACGCATATTATATTCGTTTTGGCGACACCGTTTTCCTTCCCACGTGGATGTGGTACTCGGCGTCTATAAATTAATCCGAACGGACTGACGAGGCTTTTCCATCCGAGCCTAGTTTCGATGCACGACAGAATGTCATGATTCGGAACTAGGCCAAATGGCCAAGTCTCTTACTTCTTCTTTGCTGCGCCTTTCTTTGGACGCTTTGTTCCGTACACGGAACGGCTGCGGTTGCGGCCTTCGACACCAGCAGCGTCGTAGCGACCACGAATAATGTGGTAACGGACACCTGGCAAGTCCTTCACGCGACCACCACGAATCATGACGATCGAGTGCTCCTGAAGGTTGTGACCTTCGCCTGGGATGTACGCAGTGACTTCCGTTCCGTTTGAAAGACGGACGCGGGCAATTTTACGCAAAGCCGAGTTTGGCTTTTTTGGGGTCATGGTGGTGACCTTCACGCAAACACCGCGCTTAAATGGCGCACCTTTGCGGAGAATGGTTTTCTTGCGATGCAAGGAATCCAAGGTGTACTGCATTGCCGGCGAAGCACTCTTGTTCTTCGCTTTCGTGCGTCCCTTTCGAAGTAATTGGTTAATGGTTGGCATAGTTCAGCGCCTTCTCACATCGAGAACGCCCTATTTAAAAGTAGCAAAAGCCTACCACAAGCCAAAAAATGGGTCAACGGAAGGACGTGTACTAGAGGGCTCCTTCCTCCTTTAACCGTGCTCGCATCGCTTCCCAACCGAGTTTCCGATGAGAAATGGCATTCTTTTCCTCCTTCGGCATCTCGCCGTACGTCTTCTCCTGGCCGTCGAGGAGTACATAGGGGTCAAATCCGAACCCCCAGCCGCTGGATGGAGCGCGCCCAGCCACAAATCTGCCGCGCACCTTGCCTTCGGTATAGAAAAACTTCAATCCATCAGCGTACCCAACGCCACATCGAACCGTTAGCCGATCGTTCCCAAGCTTCTCTGCGATTTCCACCGCAAGATCGTACCCAACATTATTCTGCCAAAACTTCACAAACGGGCCGGGGAATCCCTTCAGCACCTCGAGGTCTAACGAAACATCCTCAACAACAACCGGCGAACCACACACCTTCTGCGCAAACTCCGCTTTTGTTTTTACGATTTCCTCGAGAGAAAAGGACTGAATCTCCGGAGTATCAATTGCCCTACTCTCAAGATCGCTAATACCCAAAATCATCCCAACCTCTAAAGCCTTATTCGGATTTCCGGTAACAAAAGTGAGCTTCGGCATACAACATTAGGATTCTGGAAGGAGATGCTTGGTAAATCCACGACTCTTGAGTTCGGCAAACGCATTCCAAACCTCACCTGGAATTTCTTGCGGAATTTGAAATCCATTCTTCCCGTACATATCGATACGCTGCAAGTCGCCCATCATAATGTTCAAAATATCTTCTGGCGAAGTTTCTTGGTTGGCATACGCGCCAAAATATTCCTCGAACGAAATTGGCGGGGACGAAACCGTGATCTCTTTATCTGGCCACTGCTTCGATCCCGTCGCGAATGCCCGACGCTCCATATACGGTTTTGTAATCGCGATCACCGAATGGAATTCGATACCAGCACGATCGAGAACCGCTCGACTCAGGGAAAAGTTTTCTCCGGTATTCTTCGCCTCTTTCTCCAAAAGAATCGATTCCGTAGGAACGCCATTGTTTGCAAGAACCTCTGCGAATTTCTCAGCCTCGGTCCCTTGCCACGACGCTTTGAGAAGATCGTTGTGATGAGCAATGCCGCCAGAGACGATCACGACAGAAGCAAAACTATTCACAAAAAGCTTTGCCGCGTATTCCGGAACCCGAAGATCATGGCTGCCGAGAACCAAAAGAATATTAGCCTTCTTCAATTCATGATGCATGTGGTGGTACTCCCAAATCACCTTCGCGAATCTCATCGTTTCTTCGTCAAACATAATCGCAATGTGACAAATGAAAAAGCTCTCTACCCCCCAAAATACATCCCCAACAAACCACCACACGACGTACCGATGAGGTAATTGCAACCGAACTCGGCAGGAATTTGAATGAGAGAGAATGGGTCGTACGGCGTCAACAAAGAAATCATGACGAGAACGAGCATAATCCGCGGTCCATTGATTTGCAGCCAACGCGAAAGCCATTCGTAGCCAGTGCGGTATGTAATGACATCGACGAGCTTTGAGCCGTCGAGTGGATGCACCGGAATCATGTTAAAACAAAGTAAGAGAAGGTTGACGAGAACGGACAGCACGAGGAACGCGCCGAGCATCGTGTCGATGCGGACGACGCCTGTTTCGAGGAAAATTCGGAAGAGTGCCGCCGCAATAACCGCCATCACCAAATTCGACAAAGGTCCCGCAAGCGCAATAAGCAATCCATCCTTAAGAGGCGACTTCAGATTTCTCGGATCAAACGGCACCGGCTTTGCCCAACCGAAGCCAATCGTGACAAGCATAAGAAATCCCAACGGATCAATATGCGACAACGGATTGAGTGAAAGTCTGCCGAACTTCTCGGCCGTATCATCACCGCGCCACTTCCCTACAATCGCGTGTGAAAACTCGTGAACCGTTAATGCAACAACAAGCGCCGTCAGCCAAACAAACGCGAGCATTGGCATGGAGAAGAATAGTTGCAACAGCATAAAAGGCAGTAGAAAGCAGGCAGTGGGCAGTAGCCGGAAGTTACGACGCGGTCACGTTCGCGCCGATTGCCTTGAGCTTGCCGTACAAGTCTTCATATCCACGTTCGAGATGCTCAAATCCGGTGAGCGTTGATTCGCCGTCAGCAACCAGTGCAGCAATAACGCACGCCAAGCCGGCGCGAATATCAAGGAGCTGCGTCGTCACGCCACGAAGCGGCGTTGGACCTTTAATAATCGCAGAGTGTTTGTGATTGTGATCTTTAAACCGACACGCAACTTCACCAAGGCATGTATCAAACAATGTCACGTCGGCACCCATTTCCTTCAGTACGTCGGTATACCCAAACCGCTCTTCATACACCGTCTCATGAATCACCGACGTTCCTTCAGCTTGCGTCATCGCCACAAGGAACGGCTGCTGCCAGTCGGTCATAAATCCAGGATGTGTGTCTGTTTCAATCTGAATTCCCCTGTATGTTGCTGCACCTTTAAAAAGAATTCCGTTGTCACGAACCTCGTAGTCACCCCCAAGCAATCGCACTGCGTTCAAAAACGTCACCATGTCGCGATGTACCGCGCCTTCGCAGAAAATTTCACCGCGAGTTGCAAGCGCCATACTTGCAAAGCTCGCCGCCTCCATGCGATCTGCAACAACCGTGTGTTCGCAACCGTGAAGTTTCTCAACGCCGATAATCTCAATGTGACGGCCGGCGCCGAGTTCGATAATCGCGCCCATCTTTTGTAGCATCATGATCAGCTCGATCACCTCTGGTTCGATCGCAGCGTTCTTGATCACTGTTCTCCCCTTCGCGAGCACCGCAGAAAATAATGCGGTCTCTGTTGCACCAACCGACGGATACGGCAAATCAATAATGCATCCCGTTAAACCATTTGATGCTGTTGCGTGATACCCCTCAGCGTCCGTCATGATTGTTGCACCCATCGCCTCCAATGTATCGACATGAAAATTCACTGGGCGTGGACCAATCTTGTCGCCGCCAAGCGTTGGAACAAACGCCTCGCCAGTTCGATGCAGGAGTGGAGCGAGTGCCAAAATTGCCAAACGGTTTTTGCGCGAGAGCGACATCGCCGACGACGAACCAATCTTCTCAACGCGAATGGTCAGCGTGTGATCGACGAGATTCGTTGTTGCGCCAAGCGTCGTCACGAGTTCACGCGCAATCTCTGATTCTTTCTGCAACGGAACATTATGCAGAACCACCTCGTCGGACGTTAATAAACTGGCAATAATCATTTTTGACGACGCATTTTTTGAGCCCGCAATCTTTACCGTTCCCCGAAGCGGCTTCCCGCCAACGATTTTCATCATGTTCATAGATAGTGGAAGTGTAACGGGAAAATGGAAAATTGAGAAACAAAAATCCCCCGAAGCCGAAGCTCGGGGGACTTTGAGGAATTTAGATTCCTTCACCAAAATGGAAACGATCGGTGAGCTTTTCGTAGGTGAAAAGTTCTTCGTCTTTAAAGAAGCGTTTAATTTCTACTGCTGCTGCCTCAAGAGAATCTGATGCATGCACCATGTTGCTTGGAACATTCATGGAAAGATCAGCGCGAATAGTTCCTGCGTCGGCCTTGCGTGGGTTTGTTGCGCCAACAACCTTGCGGACTTCATCGATAATTTCGATGCCTTCGTACACCGCAGCGACAACTGGCGTCGAGCGCATGTACTGCACCAATGATGGGAAGAATGGCTTGTCCTTAATGTGTCCGTAGTGCTCGGTGAGCGTTGCTTCGTCCAAGTGCGCCATCTTCATGGCTACCATCTTCAAACCCTTGCGCTCGAATCGTCCCAATACTTCACCAACTAATTCACGCTGCAATGCGTCTGGCTTAATGAGAACCAATGTTCGCTGAATATCTGCCATAGGATTTGGGCTAAGATTTGCGGAGAGTGTAGTCGAAGAGCACGAATTCGGCAAGTTTAGTGGACAACGACGGCATCGGCCGCAACATCAACAAATACGTCTCCGAGGCGATCGGTTCGAAATATTCGCGCACCGACAGATTCCAAACGGCCAATCGTGAATAGGCTTGGATGACCGTAGTGATTATCCGCGCCGACCGAAATAACCGCGATCTTTGGCTGGAGCGTTTCAAGAAAATCGATGCCCGACGACGTATCGCTTCCGTGATGACCAATTTTAAGGACGTCGACGTGACCGATGTTGCCAAGCTGAGCCTCGACCTCTGTCTCTGTATCGCTAGTGAATAGCATTTTCTTCTCGCCGACCGTGAGGAGCGCAACGATCGATCGAGCGTGAACGTTCTCGGCCGCGATATCGGTGATTGCATCAGGAGGCCAAAGAATTTGCAAGGTCGAATCCGGGCTGAGAGACCAAGATTGTCGCGTCGCAATAACGAAACTCAATTCCGGTTCTACTGCCAACTGCCCACTCCCCACTACCTGTTCAAACGCTTCAGCCGAAGGCGCCGAGTACGCCATACCATTATCTACAATTTCATCAATGGAATTCGTACCGATGAGATCGATGAGTCCGTTGATGTGATCCGCATGTGGATGCGTGGCGATAACAACATCGATGTGCCGTTCCCACGGGAATCGAACGGTTGCCATCTTCTCTACCATTCCGAATCGTGTTGGCCCGCCGTCGATGACGATGTCACGATCTACACCGTCCAAGTAAATGCCATCGCCTTGTCCGACGTCGAACACCCACACATGAACACCTTTCGTATTCCATCGCTCACCATGAATTCCGATGATACTGATATTTACGATGAAGATTAGAACGAAAGCGGCGATTATGAATCGAATGTGTTCCCAATGCCACGAATCGAGGTCGCGCTCGAACGCGGAGTGAAGCTTGCGGATCATCGAAGCAGCGGTCGCTAAACCGATCATCGAAATAACTACAGCGATCGACGGCGGGATCGGTACTGAGGCGAATGGGATTCGAGCGAATGCGCCAATGATACCCGTCATCGAAACAAGCGCCGTCCACGCCGGTAATGCGATCCAAACGCCA
>CAYROW010000017.1:0-4122 GCA_964425965.1 uncultured Gammaproteobacteria bacterium | reverse complement strand
ACGTCATCGCGCAACAATCGCGGCTCCACGAGGAGCATAACGGCAACTGTGAGCGCGATGATATTTCGCGGCGACGTATGGCGGCCAATGTGTCGCGAGGTGAGTACGAGAATGCCCATCACTCCGGCACGAATTACTGCAGCACCAGCGCCGGCGATAACAACGAAGCCGCCAATCATGAGGACAACAATCGGATACGCTTGTCGGCGATAGAGTCCGAGCGTGACGAGAAGAATCAGCGCGAGATCAGCAACAACCGCGACGTTATATCCACTGGCCGCAACGATGTGTGACGTTCCCGTTTCGCGAAATGCCGTCTTCCACGTTTCCGAAAAAGAATTCTCCCCCATCAGTAAACCGAGGAGAAGCGTTGCTTGTGGTTCTGGAAGGATTGATCGAACACGATGATCAACGAACTCGTGAATTGTGCCGATCGTCATGTAAAACTTGTCGCTCATTGATGGCCCGGCTGGTGCAAACGTAAACGGCGCGTATGACACTCGACAAATAGCGTAAATCGATTTCGCCGCAAGAAACCGATCATACGCAAAACCGTCGAACGGCTGAGGCTCTTCTAACACGCACGACGCACGAATTCTGTCACCGATCTTTCCCGCTGAGGAAATCGGCGCATCAATGAGGATTCGGTCGGCACGAGCCGGACTCGATGGCGCCTCAATCGAAAGACGATCGACCGTGTACGCCATGCCGTCATCTTTCAGCTCTGCACCAATAATTCGCCCCTCAACCACAACGTTCTTCCCCACTTCATTCGCGATCGAATTCACCCCAGGCCCAACACTCCAATATCGCCCAGCGCCGATCAGAATCCCAATCGCGAACACGCCAACCAAAAGCGCCCGATCCCTTTTGGGAATCGAGCGCGTGAACCAAAACAGTGTTCCAATCAAACCGATTGCAGCCGTCACGATGAGCAGAATCGACAACCACGACGCGAACCCGATTCCCGCACCAATCCCAACACACGAAAGAAATACAATCCACGACGGTGTTACTGTCACTTTCACACCACGAAGTTCACCAACTTTCCCTTCACGACAATCACCTTCTTCGGCTCGTCAACAACGTACTTTGCGACGTTCTCATCGGCTCGCGCCATCTTCACAATTGTTTCTTCAACCTCATCGACCGCAACAACAATAGTTCCTCGAAGCTTTCCATTCACCTGCACCGCCATTTCTACGGTGTCATCCTTGAGCATCGATGCATCGGCAACAGGCCATTCCTGTTCCTCAACAAATCCTGTTCCGCCGAGCTGTTCCCACATTTCGTTTGCAACGTGTGGTGCGAATGGAACAAGAACACGCAAGAATAGCTTCAGCGATTCTTTGGTGATTGCGCCTTTCTCCTGCACCACATTCACGAACATCATTAACTGCGCAACGGCGGTGTTAAACCCAAATCCTTCGATGTCTCCGGAAATCTTTGCGATCGTTTTATGCAGCATCTTCGTCACCTCAACATCCTCAACGTCGGCAACTTTCTCGCTCATGCGGATAGCCTTATCCAAGAACCGTCGCACGCCAATAACACCATTCGTGCTCCATGGCACCGGCTCCTCAAATGGCCCCATGAACATCTCGTACACACGCAACGTATCGGCGCCGTGCTGATCGACGATCTCGTCCGGGTTCACCACGTTGCCTTTGGACTTGCTCATCTTTGTACCATCCTCCGACATGATGAGTCCGTGGCTATGGCGACGCGCATACGGCTCGCTTGTTGGAACGTAGCCGCGATCGAACAAAAACTTATTCCAGAAGCGTGAATACAATAAGTGGAGGGTGGTGTGCTCCATGCCACCGTTGTAAATATCAATCGGCATCCACTGCTTTAATGCCTCTTTTGATGCGAATTCTTTGTCGTTGTGCGCATCGGTATAGCGCAAGAAATACCAGCTGCTTCCCGCCCAGTTTGGCATGGTATCCGTCTCGCGCTTCGCAGGCCCGCCACACTGAGGACATTTGGTATTCACGAAGCTCTCGATGTTCGCAAGTGGAGATTCGCCATTCTCTGTTGGCTGATAATTCTCAACATTTGGAAGCACAACCGGAAGCTCTTCCGTTGGCACCGCAACCCAACCATCTTTCTCGCAATGAACGAGCGGGATCGGCTCACCCCAATATCGCTGACGAGAAAACACCCAATCACGAAGTTTGTACTGTACTTTCTTTCGTCCTCCAGCTTTCTCAACAGCCTCGTCGAACGAAACAAGTGGTCGATCAACAACCGGCAAATGCATTGCTTCTGAGAATGCACGATCGCGTTCATCGTGTTGTGGCACCGCCATCACTGCGCCAGTTCCGTAGTGACCGAGAACATAATCAGCAATCCAAACGGGAACCTTCTCGTCGTTCGCAGGATTCGTGACGTAAGCGCCAGTGAACACGCCGGTCTTCTCTTTCGTGTCATCACCACGTTCAATATCGGTTTTCGATTTTACCAATGCAATGTATTCATCAACCGCGGCGCGTTGTTCATCGGAAACGATCGATCCAACCAGCGGATGCTCCGGTGCGAGCACAACATACGTCACGCCAAAAATCGTATCTGGACGCGTCGTGAACACAGTAATCTTTTCCGACGATCCTTCGACGACAAAATCAATCTCTGCACCCTCACTTCGCCCAATCCATTCTTCCTGCTGCTTCTTGATTTTCGGCAAGTAGTTCACGGTGTCGAGATCGGACAGCAAACGATCCGCGTACTTGGTGATTGCAATCATCCATTGCGACTTCAGTTTCTTTTCCACCGGCGTTCCACAGCGCTCGCACTTTCCGGCAATGACTTCCTCGTTTGCGAGTCCGCACAAATCCTTTGGGCACCAATTGATCGCCATTTCAGTTTTATACGCCAAACCAGCCTTGAAGAACTCGAGGAACATCCATTGCGTCCATCTGTAATATGCAGGGTCGGTGGTATTCACCTCGCGACTCCAGTCAAAACTAAAACCCATGGACTGCAACTGACGACGGAAGGTGTCGATATTTGTCTGAGTGAACGTTCCTGGATGATTTCCGGTCTTGATCGCGTAATTCTCCGCTGGCAAACCAAAGGCATCCCAACCCATCGGGAACAACACGTTCTTCCCTTCCATGCGTCGTTTTCGAGCAATAATATCAATTGCCGTGTAGCTTCGTGGGTGCCCAACGTGAAGGCCGGCGCCCGACGGATACGGGAATTCCACAAGAAGATAGAACTTTTCCTTAGGAGAATCGTTCTTTGCCTCGAAAACCCCTGTTTCTATCCAACGCTTCTGCCACTTCCCATCGATGCTCTTATGGTCGTACGACATATGTCGCACATCGTATCGAATTGTGGGAAAGGTGGGAAGCACGTATCCTACCCGTATGTCCTTCTCTCTCCCCCAAGACCTTATTGACCGGCTCGAAGACCAGTTTGGCGCTGCCAAAGCGCGCCAGGCCGTCATGGGCATGACCAGCCGCAATGTGACGCTTCGCGTGAATACGCTAAAGTCGAATGATGCCGCGATCATGGAAATATTCCGGCAAGAGCTCATTCAGTTCGAACGCGCCAAAGGATTGCCGCACGCATTCATCATCAAAAACCGAAAAGCGAAAGAACTCTTGAATCACCGAATGTGCCTTGATGGCCTCGTGTACCTGCAAGGACTGACCTCGATGTTGCCTCCGATTGTTCTCAGTCCAAAACCGAGCGATGCGATCGCTGACTTTTGCGCAGCGCCAGGAAGCAAAACAAGTCAGATGGCGGCGATGGTCGGCGGAACAGCGAATATTACCGCCTTTGAACCAAACTTTGTTCGCTATCAAAAACTGCACAACACTTTGAAAATACAAGGTGCGGATTTCGTCAAAACGCAACAAGTTGATTCCACGAAACTCGGAACAATGATGCCAGAAACGTTCGACAAGATTCTCCTCGACGTTCCGTGTTCTGGAGAAGGTCGAATTGATGCTGACGACGATAGCTCGTTTGAAACATGGAATGACGCAAAACATGCCGAGTACCCAGAACTCCAACGCCGATTGTTTACGTCAGCATACATGGCGCTCAAACCCGGTGGAACGCTCGTCTATTCCACCTGCACGCTCGATCCGAATGAGAACGAGCGCATCATTA
>CAYROW010000016.1:0-15703 GCA_964425965.1 uncultured Gammaproteobacteria bacterium | reverse complement strand
TCGACGAGATGGTGGACTGCGTCATGGCTTGGAGCCTCGGGCACGCCACCGTGACGGAGATGTGGCAAGTGGCGCAAATCAGCAGGAACCCCCATCTGAACGCCTGGCTCGACGACCTCGAGAAGAAACTCCAGGACGCGCTGCAATAGTCGCCAACGACGCAACAACCCCGTGACGAGAGCCTCGTGCTCCGGCGCGGGGTTTCTCAATTTAGGAAATTATTGGTTTTTCAGTCATTTTCTGCTACACTTTCCGCGAAAACTTCATATGAAAAAACGAACAAAAATCATTCTCGTCGTTCTTGGAGCCCTTCTTCTTGGTGGCATTGCTTACGGCGCAATGCACCGCGGATCAGGCGTTGTTGTCACCACTGAAACCGTGAAACGCGGAAACGTCAGCCAAACCGTCGAAGTTACCGGCGACACCCAAAGCGTGACGGATCTTGACCTCGCTTTTAGTACCAGCGGCACCATTGCGGTCATGAACGTTGCGGTCGGCGACACCGTAAAAGCCGGCGACACTCTCGCAGTACTTTCTGAAGCAAAAATCGCAGCAAGCCTCGCACAAGCATCCGGCGCCGTTGAACAAGCTCAGGCGGCGCTTGATGTGAAAATCGCCGGATCTGCCGACGAAGAACTTGCGGTATATGAAGCCGCAGTTCAGGCTGCGGAAACAGGTCTTGAAAGTGCAACCACCGACCTGACGCAGACAACAATTACCAACGACACCGCGGTAGACACCGCAACAGATGACCTTGCGCATATCACAGCATCAACTGCGGCAACATTACGCTACGCACAGCAAGATGAAATGGAATCACTCCGATCACTCGTTGCAGAAGTTCGGTCTGCGTTAGGATCCGCTGATGCGATTCTTGGAGTTGAGAACACACTCTCAAACATGGATTTCAAAAAGGATCTCGGAATTGCCGCTCCGAAATCATTCCCTGATGCCGTCGATGCATTTCAGGATGCCGCAATCAGCCGCGATGCCGCGGAAGACGCTCTCGCCGCAGTGACACTTTCCAATACAACAACACTAACCACCGCAGTTAACGCGGCAGAAACAGCGTATAGCGACGCGTACCTTGCACTTACCAATACCAATCGCGTTCTCACCGCAACAACTGGAGGGTCGTCGTCACTTTCTCTCACCAGCCTCAGCAGCATGAAAACCTCTATCACGAGCGCGACGTCATCACTCGTGACTGCCGGCGGAGCACTCACGAACGCAACACAAACCCTCGACACCGCAACACGCGCCGCAACAGACGACGTCGTTGACGCGGAAAACGCTCTCGCAAAAGCAAAAGCATCACGCGATCAAAATATTGCAAGCGCCGAAGCAGCGGTATCGCAATATGAATCTGACCTCACCAAAGCGCGCGCGCAACTCGCCCAAATCTCTGCAACACCTCGTGCAGTTGATCTTGCCGGACTTCGCGCAGCTGTCGCGATTGCACAAGCGCAGTACAACACCGCCCTCGCAAACGCCGCAGACGCACAAATTACTGCGCCCGTTGATGGAATTATCACCGCGGTCAATGGCGACATTGGAGAACAAGCAACCGCAGGAAGTCCAATGATCACACTGCTCGGCACCTCGGATCAATTCGAAATTGTCATGGATATTCCTGAAGCCGATATCGCAAAAGTACACACCGGACAACAGAGCGACGTCACCTTCGATGCGTTTGGCGATGATCGCGTGTTCAACGGAAAGATTTTAACCGTCAATCCTGCAGAAAAACTTATCGAAGGCGTCGTCTTCTACGAAGCAAAAATTATTCTTGATGCCACAGCTGATCTGAGCGCACTCAAATCAGGCATGTCGGCAAATGTCACCATTCATACAAATGCCGTTACCGGAGCGCTCTTCATTCCAAAGCGTGCAATCCTTGAAGACGCAAACGGAAAATACGTTCGCATTCCGACAAACACAACCGGAGCATTCGACCGTCGATCCGTCACCGTTGGCCTATACGGCGACGACGGCTCTGCGGAAATCCTGAGCGGTCTCTCTGAAGGCGAGACCGTGATTATCACCATTCGGTAAGTATGTCGGCGGTCATCGAGCTGCAAAATCTTACAAAGACGTATCACAACGGCGATGTTGAAACGCAGGTTCTTCGCGGACTGCATCTCACCATCAACGCCGGTGAGTTTGTGGCACTCATGGGACCATCCGGCTCGGGAAAATCGACGCTCATGCACATCCTGAGTTTTCTTGATCAACCCACCAGCGGAACATACGTCTTCCGCGGAAAAGATGTCACCGGCCTCAATAACGACGAACGCGCTGCGTTACGACTCGCGGACATCGGCTTCGTGTTTCAAGCGTTTCATCTTCTTCCAAAGCTGACCGTTCTCGAGAACGTGATGCTCCCCCTTGTCTATGCCGGCGTTCCCGCAAGCGAGCGGAAGCAACGCGCAACAGAAGCATTACAACGCGTCGGACTTGGCGAGCGACTGGAGTACCTCCCCAACCAACTTTCCGGAGGACAAAAACAACGCGTCGCAATCGCACGAGCACTCATTAACAACCCGTCCGTCATCTTTGCCGACGAACCAACCGGAAACCTCGACTCTGTTTCAAGCGAACAAGTTCTTGGCATTCTTGCGGACCTGCACAAGGAAGGCCGCACGATTGTTATGGTGACGCACGAACAAGAAGCCGCAAGCGTTGCAAAACGTATTATTCGCATGAAAGACGGTGTGATTACCGGATAATCTATGCGCCTACCCGATCTCTTCATCACGTCATCCGAATCGTTACGTCGCAACACGTCTCGATCACTGTTGACGATTCTCGGAATCATTATTGGTATCGCGGCGGTCATTGTCATGCTTTCAATTGGTCAAGGCGCGCAAGGATATGTTCTCAACCAAGTCGCAAACCTTGGTTCAGACGTGTTATTCGTCGAATCCGGAAATGGTGGTGGCGGACCTCCGTCGCCATTTACACAACAAGTGCTGCATTTAAGCGACGCCGAAACACTGGAAAAACGAGGGCCATTCTTTGTGGTTTCTTCAACGATTATTACGAATGCCGCCGTCACCGCACAAGAAAATAGTACGTTCACCGATATTGCCGGATGCGACGAAAATCAACTTGAAATCTTCCCCGCCGAACTTGCGTCTGGCAGGTTTATCGATCACGAAGACGTTACATCACACGCTCGAGTTGCAGTTCTTGGCTGGGACATCGCTAAAGATCTTTTC
Source organism: uncultured Gammaproteobacteria bacterium (assembly GCA_964425965.1). Taxonomy (GTDB): domain Bacteria; phylum Patescibacteriota; class Patescibacteriia; order UBA9934; family UBA9934; genus CAIKHN01. The sequence goes on along the minus strand of CAYROW010000016.1, from coordinate 12,482 downwards.
GGTGATCAAGATCCTATTGGCCAACGTGTCACCATTAAAAATTTACCCGCACGCGTCATTGGCGTTGTCACGCCACAAGGAAGTAAGTTTTTCTCAAACCTCGACAAGCGCATTTACCTTCCTGTCACCACAACACAACGAGAATTACTCAACGTCGATTACGTATCATACATCGCTCTAAAATCTGTCGGCGATATTGAAATCGCCAAGGACGAAGCGCGCGCGATCCTTCGAGACACGCACGCAATCGACAATCCAAATGGCGACACGAGTAAGGACGACTTCACCGTTTCATCGCAAAGCGATGCAGTCAACACCATCGCTGGCGTTGGACTTGCGCTCACGTTGCTTCTTGCTTCTATCGCAGCCATTTCCCTCATCGTCGGCGGTATCGGCATTATGAACATGATGCTTGTCGCGGTCACCGAGCGCACTCGCGAAATTGGATTACGCAAAGCAATTGGCGGCACTGAACGAAATATTCTGAATCAATTCCTCCTCGAAGCAGTGATGCTCACTCTTGGCGGCGGCGTGCTTGGCATTACGTCAGGCGTTCTCCTCTCCTTCCTCGCTTCTCTCGCGATTTCCGCATTCGTTGACGGTTGGGCATTCATTATTCCTCCATCTGCAGTCGTCGCGTCATTCATTGTTGCAACTGTTGTGGGCATTGCGTTCGGATACTATCCCGCAAAACGTGCCGCAAAACTCGACCCTATCGAAGCATTGCGCTACGAATAACCGCATACTCGTTGCCGATTACAGCATCGGGAATGCTTACCGATATGTTCGCGACTCGCTTCTTTCAGTTCGCGTACACTCGCATCCTGAAACCCATTGCGTTTCGGTTCGATCCGGAGAACGTTCATGATGCCATGATCAGATTCGCGGCAAGCGTTGAGCGATCCCCGTTCGCACAGCGTGTGCTCACAGCGTGTTTTGCATACGCAAACCCAACACTCGCACAAACCATTCACGGTATACGCTTCGCAAATCCCGTCGGGCTCAGCGCAGGATTCGATAAAAATGCAGAAATCATCGACGCGATCGCCGCGGTCGGATTCGGCTTTACCGAGGTAGGATCGATCACCGGAGAACCATGCATGGGAAATCCGAAACCTCGATTATGGCGCCTTCCAAAGTCCAAAGCCATCATGGTGTGGTACGGATTAAAAAACGATGGCTGTATTGCCATCGCACGCCGACTGCGCAACAGGACGCTCCCAATTCCTGTCGGCACAAGCATCGCCCGAACAAATGATTCCACCACCGTCGAAATTGACGCAGGAATCCGTGACTACGCGAAGGCATTTCATGAACTCGCAGAGATCGGCGCGTACACCACCGTCAACATTAGCTGTCCAAACACGTGCGGCGGCGAGCCATTCACCTCGCCGGAACGCCTGGAAAAACTCCTTGCTGCACTTGATGAAATCCCAACCACAAAACCAATCTTTCTCAAACTTCCCGCCGATATTTCATTTACCGACGCCGACCTTCTCGTTGCGGTCGCTCGCAAGCATCGTGTGCACGGGTTCGTGGTTTCGAATCTCACAAAACAGCATCATGCGAAAACAATTCAGCAACACGAAATTACTCCGGCAATGAAAGGGGGTATTAGCGGAAAACCAACGCGCGACATTTCCAATGCGCTTATTGCACACCTGTTTCGCTCCGTTGGAACCACATACGTTATCATTGGCGTTGGAGGGATTTTTTCGGCCAGTGATGCGTATGAGAAGATTCGTCATGGCGCGAGCCTCGTGCAACTTATTACCGGCCTCATTTTCGAAGGCCCACAACTTGTAGGCGAAATAAATACAGACCTTGCGAAGCTTCTCTTGAACGATGGATATACAAACATCTCGCAAGCTGTCGGAGCTGCCGTAACACCCGTGTAACTATGTCAAAATCAATGCTCATCGTCGCGACTGGCGGCGTCATTCTTCTTCTCGTTGCAACAGCAATCAGCGAGCGGTTCATACACATCGAACTTGTTACGCCAGCGGCGCCGTCAACAACGTCGCCGTCGCCAAACAACGACGATACTCCGTCGACAAATCTTCTTGCCAATCACCACCTTGGATTAAACTTTTTCATTTTTCCTCGTAATGACGATGACGCAACGGAACGCGCAATGACTGCAACAGAAACCGCGCATCAACTCGAGACGGTTCACGCAGAAACTGCGCGACAACTCACGAACGGCGATACGTTGTGGAGCGTCGTTGGGCCAAGAGAGCACGTCTGGAATTGGACAACAACAGACAGCGTATTCCAAGCACTGTCATTTGAGCCAATTGCGAATCTTTTTGCCCTACAATACGCGTCGCCAAACGCACCGTGGCAAACGTCAGGACCATTTGAAAAAACCATGACTCCTGATGCCGAAACGTACATTCGCACCGTTGTTCGCCGCTACAAAGACTCGGTAACCTATTGGGAAATTGGCAATGAAATGGACCACTGGCGTCTTGCGGATCCGGGGAGCCTCGAAAAACTCAACGGAAAATTCTCAGACGTAACCGAAAAGCTTCCAAACCTTCTCCCGTCAGACGGATACAGCCCAGAAGAACAGGGCACGTTCTTTGCCGCAGCAGCGAACATCGTTCGAGAAGAAGATCCTGATGCAGTCATCGTGATGCCGGGAATGAGTGCAGCGCAAGACTACCAGCTCAACACATGGCTTCCAGGATTTGTTGCCGGAGCAGGAGCTGACGCATTCGACGTCGTGAACTATCACGACTACGGCTCGTGGAGCGATATGGAGCAAAGGCTTTCTGCGTTACAGGCGTCAATGCAAACACTCGGTATTGCAAACAAGCCAATCTGGCTCTCTGAAACCGGAAGCAGTGCCGACGAAACGCTCACGCAGCGAACAAACTATCCAAACAGCACCGTTACGCAAGCAGCAGACGTGATTCGCAGACTCCTCATTACACAAGCACATGGGGTCAGCACAGCAATTTGGCACACGTTTTACAGCTCACCAAGCGCAAAAACGAACACCTGGCGAGCATACGGACTCCTGAACGAACACGGCGATCGCTCTCCATCATACGAGGCGTTTTCAACGCTTGCCGAATCCTTCCCTGCAGCGATTGTTGAGGATGTTTCGACCACCTCCGGAACGTACGTTATGAAAATCACCTCAGCCGATGGCGCTGTAACTTACGCGGTGTGGGGCTCGGAAACATGGGCCGTTCCAGAAGGAGTGACGTCGGAATACGCTATTTCCTCAACAGGGGTCGCAAAAACCACCGCTCCGAGCGTTGGTTCGTCAATTACCCTATCCGAAATTCCCCTCATTTTCCGCTAAGATTGCTGACAAATTGACAGTTCTCCAAGATTCCCGTACACTTTCGCTAACATTTTTATTGCCGTATGTCCCAAGACAACCTCATCAAATTGGAGTGCACTGTTTGCAAGTCCTTGAACTATCGTTCTTCAAAGAACAAGAAGGTCCTCAAGGATCGTCTCGAACTCAAAAAGTTCTGCGAAGGATGCCGAAAGCACCAAATGCACAAAGAAACGAAGTAGCTCACGCTACTTCGTTCTTTTTTATCTCTTCTCCGCAATCATTTCTTCAAACTCTGCGATCTTTTGGTTGTCAGGGTTCACTTCACGGAGATGCTCGAGGGATTTCTTTGCCTCGCTATTCTCGCCAATCTCGAGTGCGGCGGTAATGAAGAAGTCGAGGTATTTGGGATTGTTAGGACTGATCGTCTTTGCCTTCTCGTAAAATCCGTAGGCAGTCTTCATGTCGCCTTCGGCTTCGAAGACTTCGCCGAGGGCCGCGAGCACGCTTGCGTCCTTTGGCGCGAGCTTCACAAGGAACTCAAGCGCCTCTTTTGCCTCAGCATACTGGCCTTGCGACAAATACATGCGCCCGAGCGCTTCATATGCCTGAACGTTCTTCGGGTCGTGCGAAAGCACTGCAACAAGCTCTTGTTCGGCATCCTCGTATTTCCCAAGCGCAATAGACTTCTTTGCTTCCTCCGTCATGCGCTGCAATTCTGGAGCATCAATCTTTCCTGTTTTCTGTCGCTCAACATACTGACGCTCAAGCGCGGTGAGTTTTCCCGCAAGACGTCGGAACCATTCCTGAATCGACTGTACCACCGGGAGCACCGATGTCTTCCATACATTTTTTCCCTTCTCCTCTACTTGTCGCATCATGCGCTCCTCAAGCAACGCATTCTTCGTTTCGCGAGTACGAGCTTCTTTTGACGACATTGGGTCGACAATCGAAAGCTGCGGAGCCTTCTGTTTTGCGATAACACCGAGAACTCCAAGAGAACTCAGAAACACAATCCATAACACACCATCAAATGCCGTCATACGTTTTGGGCAATCATTACATCGCGTCCTGCATTCACAATCGTTTCAAATTCGTGAATTTTCACACTTGCACCGCCAACGAGTACACCATCGATCCCCGGCTCCCGCAAAAAGCTATACGCATTTGCGCCATCAACCGATCCGCCATAAATAACCTGTACTGTCGCATGAACGCCAAGCTTCTTCAGCGCATCACGAATGAGGTTGTGCATAGCAACAGCGTCAGCCGGTGCAGCACTCACGCCAGTGCCAATAGCCCAAATAGGCTCGTACGCCACAATCAATCGGGACGCTTTCGTCATAATAACGCCGCGAAGCGCAGATCCGAGCTGCTGCATCACGAATTCCTCAGCCTTTCCAGCAGCGTGTATTTCTTTGGATTCGCCGACACACAGAATTGGCACAAGCGAGGTCTGTGCGATCAGTTTCATTTTTGCGTTCACGACAGCGTCTGTTTCTCCGTTCATCGCTCGTCGCTCCGAATGGCCAATAATCACGAATCCACAACCAGCGTCGTCCAACTGCACAACGGAAACATCGCCAGTGAACGCGCCGAATCGTTCGATTCCCATGGTTTGTGCTCCAAGCGAAACACGGGTGCGAACAAGAACCTTTCGAACTTCTGACAATGCAGTAAACGACGGACAGATGACAATTTCTGGCAACACCTCGTGCCCCATTACCGATCGCAACACTCCGCGCGCGTGCGCGATGGATTCTCGAATCCCGAGATGCATTTTCCAGTTGCCGATAATGGTTTTCATAATCGAAATTATGTTGTTGGAAGCAAGGTTTTTAACTCGTCCTCACTCTTGAACGGACCAATCGCCGCAAGCGACATTCTCTCAAACCGCAAATACTGTTTTGCAACACGAGCAATATCTTCGAGCGTTACTGCGTCGAACTTCTTCAAGCGCTCTGCCGGTTCTTCGATGGTGTTGAGGAACAATGCTTGGCGGCCGTAGAATTCTGCGCGATCAGCAGAATCCTCGAGGCTCAAACTCAATCCTCCGCGAACATTCTCCTTTACCATCACGAGCTCGTCAGCAGTGACGCCGTCAACAGCAACCTTGCGAAGCTCGTCGGCAATCACTTTCATCGCTTCCTCCAGTCGCGTCGCATCAAGTCCAGCGCGAACCGTAAACATTCCAATATCTTGATATCCTTCAACGCCAGTCCGAACCGTGTAACACAGTCCACGACGCTCACGAACCTCTACGAACAATCGTGAGCTCATCGTTCCACCAAGAATCGATGAGAGCAGCTTCAATGGCGCTTCATCGACATGGCCACGTCCAACCGTTGGGAATCCCAAAGAAAGCTGGATCTGTTCAAGATCCTTGTGCTGGTATCGAATACGCCCGATGCCTGCTTGATCGCCAATAACAGCGAAAGTCGATCGCGCCGATCCCGAAGGCGCAACCGTACCAAATGTTTTCTCGAGCTGGTCGAGAATGTCGCTCGGCAATTTTCCGGATGCGACAATCACCATGTTTTCTGGACGATAATGTAATCCGTGGTAGGCAATCACGTCGTCGCGCTTCATGCCTTTTACCGATTCTGCGGTGCCGGCAATATTCTTTCCAAGAATGTGACCATCGAACATTGCTTCTTCGAGCAAATCTTCGATGTGCATGATTGGATTTTCCTCGTACATCTTAATTTCCTCGACAATGACATTCTTCTCGCGTTCCATTTCCTCAGCGTTGAACACGGAATGGAAAATCATGTCGTGAAGCAAATCCACCGCAATCGGAAGTTGCTCGCCAGCAATCTTCACCCAATAACCGGTTAAATCTTTTCCAGTGTAGGCATTGTACTGTGCGCCGTAGCGATCGAGTTCTTTCGAGATATCGACGGTCTGCGGACGACGCGCTGTCCCCTTAAACATGAGGTGCTCCACGAAGTGCGAGCCGCCCCACACGTTATCCGTTTCATTTCGTGATCCAACCTGAAACGCAACAAGAATCGCGGCAGCGTCTGTTCCAGAAAATGGCGCAAGGACTACTTTCGCACCATTTTTGAGATTCGATTGCGTAAAGGACATAGGCGGCAACATCAATTAAATTGTCGTGATTTCTTTTTCTTTCTTGTCACCCATTTCTTCAACTTTCGCAGTAAATTCTTTGACGGTTTTCTCGAGGACTTCTTCAAGACGACGCTTTTCGTCTTCTCCGCCTTCAAGTTTACTCAGTGCTTTTCGCGTCTCTTCACGAACACGACGAATTTGCACACGAGCGTCTTCCAACTTTTCCTTTGCGAGCTTCACCATTTTTAATCGTGTTTCTTCGGTCATCATTGGCATGGTGAGGCGAAGCGATTTTCCGTCAACAACAGGATTAATCCCTACATCACTTTTCACGATCGCGTTTTCAATAAGCTTCACAACACTTGCATCCCACGGCTCAATGAGGATGGTTTTTGCGTCAGGGGTTGTGATGGTTGCGAGCGCCTTAATTGGCTGTAACGCACCGTATGCCTCAACCTGCACCGGCTCAAGAATCGCAGCCGATGCACGCCCCGTGCGAATAGCACCAAGCTCGTTTACCAGATGTTCAAGGACTTTCGCGAACTGTGGTTTGGTATCGTCGATAATGGACATAATTGTTTGAATGTTCACTGTCTATTCTAAACCAAACACCACGCTCCGGCAAGCGGCGCGTGGTGATATTTGGCGAATATTCGCGATGTTATTTCTTCGCAACCGTTCCACTTCCAAGGTAGACGTGCGTGCTATCTTCAGGATCGACGAGCAGCGCCATTGCGGCACGGGTCGAAGGAAGGTCGTTTGTGGTCCATGCGCTTCCCGCGGATGTTGACCGATTGATCGTTGAGTCGGTTCCGTAATAGATGACGTCGCCGTTGTCTGGTGCAACTGCGACAGAGTAAATACGAACCTCTCCACTTGCGGAAATCAACGACACCCCAGACCATGTTGCACCCTTATCCTTCGAAAGAAGGGGGCCGTATTGCGTATTCATAACAACCGATGTCCCATTCGTGTTCTGCGCGAAGCTAAACACGCGATCTGACGATTTGTAATCTTTTAATGTTTTCTCAAAGCTTACCCAGGTCGCCCCGCCATCTGTGGTGCGTTGCAACCCGCTCGTTTTTGTTCCGACAAACACAATCCTGCTGTCTGCACCGCTTACCGCGATCGCAGTCACCGCAGAATCTGTTCGCGAAAGCGTGGTCCAGCTTGCGCCTCCATCGACAGATCGAATAATGTCGCCCGCTGACGTACCAACCCATACAGTGCTTGGGTTGTACCAATCAAGTGCAAGTGCAGTGACGGACTCTTTTGCTCGGCTTTCGACGTATGCGCCGGTCGTAAATGAACGGCCACAGTCCACCGTCTTCATCACGCGATCAGCCTTCGCAACAAAGTAGGTACACACATCTTTCGAGCTCACCGCAATCGAGAGAATCGCTCCGGTGTTTGCGAGCGGCTCTTCTGGACGCTGCCATGACGCGCCGCCATCGAGCGTGTAAAATAATCCGTTCGCCGCAGTACCGGCGTAAATCGCCGAACTATCCTGCGGATCAATCGCGAACGTCGTTACATCAACGTTCTCCAACGAGCTTGTCCCTGTCGCTGTCGGAACAACTGCGGATTGCTCCCACGATGCTGTTGCATCTGTCGACTGCCAAATTCCTCCCGTCGTTACTGCGGTACTCCCGCCACCAAGGCACCCTGCTCCTGTCAACGTCAGCGCGGCAATTGCGGCGCCGAAACGAAAAAGTTTATTCATACTTCCCTAATTGTAGCGCAAGTTGCTCAAAGGCGATTGTGGAATTCCCATTTCCCGAAATTCGCTCCCGCGTTTTTAAGACTGCATCAAGTACCTTTGCCGTCACCCGACCGGATCGCTCGAGCTCAGCAACCAATGCTCCAAGCAGCAGATCAACATCAAGAACATCACGCTTTCCAAGACTTTGTGCAACTTTTAATCGATCAACGAGTGATGACGATATGAGATTTTTTACGTCGTCAAGATATTCCGGAGGCACGACACGGTTATCGTTTGGCGCAAAGGCAAGAGTGACGGTTCGCGAAAGCACCGTGGGCAACATCGCCGAAAGTTCGTGGACAACAAGAATAATGACAGTATTCCCCACCGGCTCCTCAAGTGTTTTAAGTAATGCGTTCTGCGCAGCAACTGATAGCACATTTGCGTCATCGAAGATTGCGACGGTCTGGCCATGAACCGCCGACTGGCCAAGCCGAGTCAGTGCGTCACGAATATCGTCCAAATCATATGCCCGCGATCCTGAATCGCGAACAATTGGGGCCATGGCAATGAAATCAGGATGTCGCAAAAGATCTTGATTGGATACACCAAGGAGCTCGGCCGCAAGCGCTCGAGCGACCGTTGCTTTTCCAGAATGTTCCGCCCCTGCGAACACAAGTCCATGCGGAAGTGTTCCACGCTCAAGCATGCCAAAAAGTGCCGAAATCTGAGGTTTATTGCCGGAAATATGCGAAAAGCGGTCCATCATATGCTTGACTTTTCTGCGATTTTCTGCTATTCTACCCGGTTCGCTTCGTTTCCGATAGGAGACGAACGTACAGATACAGAGAACGTCAGGATTCAGACGTTGTCTGTAGATATCTGGAGGCGGAGAGATGGTTATCTTCCACAAGTAATTTTGTGCAATTTAACCGACACGCCAGCGGACGACTGGGTTTCGACTCACCCGTTCCACAGAGGTGGGTCATGGCGTACATCAACTTCGGCTGATCACTTCGCCCGATCCCCTCCAGTATTGTATAGAGAACACAAAACTCCCAGGCCATGGCCTGGGAGTTTTGGTTATGCCATCCATTCCTCAATTTTCCCTGCCGTGTGCCAGGCAAGTTCAAGCGCCGCACGGCACACGTCGGCCATGACTTGCGAACGAATCTCAATCGCGACCGGGGTCTGCACATACGAGAGGAGCAGCACCCGGTCGGCACAGACACGAATCTCCCCAGACACCGCAAGCACTGAGCGAGGAATAACCCGCACGTCATGACATGACGTAGTGAAATCATCTGGAAAACGATTCGCGATCACAATACTTCGAACATTCTTTCCCGCTTGCACGTTCGCCCACCGCCGAACGTCAGCCACTTTCGAGGAGATTTCGTCGCCAAAGAGTTGAATAATGTCGTCGGGTAAAAGCATAAATTCTCGTTGCGATGCAATAATCGCTTCTGGCCCTTCAAGATAACGAACCGCCGATGTTGGCCCGCCGCCAAGAGAAACGAGTGCTTGTAAATTCGGAAGCACTGATTCGAATCGCTCGAGCCGCATTGTGCAAAGCCGATGCTGTTCTTCGAGCTTTTGTCGAATCGCAATTGGAGACTCAAGGACGAATAGCTTTTCTTTTTTCACCATCCGCACTCGCGCAAGTCCGTGCTCAACAAGGGACATCATCATGTCATGCGTTGTGCCACGAGCAAGCGAAAATTGTTCGCTAACCTCACGAACCGTTAGCTCTCCGCGTTGCGCGAGGAGAACATATGCCTCTGCGATGCGATCAGAAAAACCGAGAACGGTGAGTTCATCAATGAGTTGCGTCATCATATTCATCCAGTATGCAAAAGAGGCCATATCGGCCCCTGTGCATTCCTGAACTTTTCTGTTCGGTTAACGACGAATGTTTGCAGCGTCCCGGAGCGCGATCCATGTTCTCTGCGCAGGAACATTCCATGAGAACGCTTGAACGTGAGCAAAGCCTCGTTCACGATATTCCTCACGCGTTGCGGTATCTATCATGCGCTCAATTCCTACAGCGAGTGCAGAAATATCATTTGGCGTAACAAGGATTGCGGCATCATCACAGACCTCGCGCATCACCGCGATGTTCGATGCAATGACTGGCGCACCGTGCTCCATCGCTTCAAGTACAGGAATACCGAACCCTTCGGCGACGGACGGAAATGCAAAACACATTGCATTTTGTAGGAGCAACGAAGCATCGCTATCAGAAACGTACCCTAGAAGCCGGACGGAATCCGCGATCTTTTCCTCCGCAATAACACGACGAATCTCTTGTTCGCCATAACCAAACGAACCCGCGAGGACAAGTGTGAGCGGATTTCCTGCCCCGAGTTTTCGTTTCAGCTGCGCGAATGCGCGAATCAGCAGTGCCGTATTTTTCTTTTTCTCCAATCGGCTGATCGAGAGAATGAATTGCCCTTTGCCGATCTGAAGTTTTCGCAATAGCTCGAATGCATCGGTCGTCGATCTTGGCATGGTCGGCGCGAGTGGCGTCACAACGATCCGATCTGACGGAACATGATAATGCGATTCAAGATCAGCCTTCGTCGCATTCGATGGCGTAAGTATTCGCGTTGCACGACGAATTGCGCTCTGCACCGCAAGCTCTTGGCGCTGACGCGACGCCGGGTCGTACACTTGGGGATTCATCGCAAACGCAACATCGTGGACTGTCGTGACAACGGGAATCGATTTCGGTGCGAGCAACGGAATTTCGTGCGCCGGAATACACAACACGGTCGGACGATGAACTATCAATTCGAACCCAAGGCGAAGATGCGTCCAGCCTTTTGGAAGAAAAAATGGGAGAGCGCACCAGGACCAGCCTTGCGGAAGATTCATTCCAGAAGGAATTGATCGAACATACAGCACAACACGTTCATCAACTCCAAGCGCCGTCTTCATCATCGCATTCAACAGAAAGTGAACGTAGCGCTCAACGCCGGTTGGATTCGGTTTCGTCAGCGCATTCGCATCAATGCCGTATATCGTCATACGGATCGATTATGCCGTAAACAAGCTTCGCTTGTAAGACTCGAGGTTTTCAAGCGCCAAGCCCGTGCCTTTTGCTACACAAAGTTGAGGATCTTCTGCGAGATATGTTGGCACACCTGTTGCCTCGGCAATAAGGCGATCGAGGTTGCGAAGCTGTGACGATCCACCAGAAATCACAATGCCTTTATCCATCACATCAGCGGAAAGTTCTGGAGGCGTAACCGTCAGCACCTCCTTAAGCGTTGAAAGAATTCCTTCAAGGAGCGGCTGAATTGCCTCTGTCACGTCATCAGACGTGACTTCGATAATTTTTGGCAAACCGGTAATCATGTCTCGGCCTTTTACCTCCATGCGAAGTTTATCGGTAAGATACATCGCCGATCCGCAACGAATTTTAATATCTTCAGCAGTGCGCTCGCCAATCGCGAGTCCGTACGTTCGACGGATGTGTTCCATGATGGCGTGATCCATTTTTACTCCACCAATACGCACCGACGTCGAAGCAACAATTCCACCAAGAGAAATGACCGCCATCTCACTCGTGCCGCCGCCAATTTCCACAATCATGTGACCATTCGGCGAACCAATAGGAATGTTTGCGCCGATTGCCGCAACAATTGGCTGTTTAATGATGTACGCGCTTTTTGCACCAGCGGAGATCGCGGCATCAACAACGGCGCGACGCTCGGTTGACGTAATTCCTCCTGGAACCGCGATCATGACTTCTGGACGGAAAATGCGAACGCCGCCAAGCGCTTTGTTAATAAAGTACCGAAGCATCGCCTCTGTTGTTTTGTAGTCAGCAATGACGCCATCTTTCAATGGACGACGCGCAATAATACTATCCGGCGTTCTGCCGAGCATGTCTTTTGCTTCTTTTCCAACAGCAAGAACGGTTTTGTCGATTTTTGATACTGCAACAACCGAAGGCTCGTTAATAATGATGCCTCGTTTTGGAACGTATACAAGAACGGTCGTTGTTCCGAGATCGATCCCAATCTTTTTATTAAACATCATACGGGGCGCGGATTTCCTCCACAGACTACCCCATCGGTGCTCGCATGACGACTAAACTATCCCCAAAGCCGTGGGAATCTGAACTGATTCTTTAGGGGAGTTGTGACGGGAATCGGAGACCGATCGGCCAGGTCGGCTATCCTCGTTTTTGGAGGACACATGTCGTTTTTTGACCCTTTTAAACTTCGCGACACAATGCGATCTGAACCGGAAATTCGGAAATCATCACTTCGAATTCGAAAATGCGCCATCGCTAATAGCACACCGCGCTATCGCCCACCTCGCAGATCGCCAAAACCGACCACCGTTTCCTTAATGCAAATGAGTTGCGTTAACAAAACCCCCTGTTTCAAATCGAACACCCCT
>CAYROW010000015.1:15368-16677 GCA_964425965.1 uncultured Gammaproteobacteria bacterium | reverse complement strand
ACGCTCGTCTATTCCACCTGCACGCTCGATCCGAATGAGAACGAGCGCATCATTAACTGGGCACTCAGCGAATTCCCCAATCTCGCCGCAGAGCCAATCGATCTCCCGTTCCCAGGAATCCTCCACAAAGAAACAAAATCCGTCACCCTTCTGCCCACCAAGCTGTACGAAGGATTTTTCGTGGCGAAGTTGAGAAAAACGACGTAACGCGATAGGATGAAACGGTTCTCCAGGGTTACTCATGCTCAACGACGGCTTCACTCCGCATCCCCAAGTGCCCAACGTACGAATCCGCGACAACAAAGATGGAACGCTCACGGTTCGATTGATGGAGGACCCCGAAACCCCCGCGGAAAAGATCGTGGGGATGGACTGCATCGGGGCTCGCATCTTCACCAGGCTCTCGATGAATCTGATCGATTTCTGCGCAATGATTCTGCTCATCGAGCGCGTTCTCGGCGCGTCTCCGCCGGATCTTTCCAAGGCTTCCGCCGAAGGTCGATTCGCCGCAGTAGAACTGTCAGACGATCACAAAATCGCAACAATCGTGCTTCAACGGCCACTCAAACCCGAGGAAGCAACTGAGAATGGAGAGCCACTCCGCAAGACCTTCAATGCACAAGTGATCCGGCTCCACACCTGCAACGAAGAACTCATCACCACCACACTCCTCATCGACGTCCGTTTTCGAAACGAATCCGCGTGGATGATTCGAAACTGCTTTGACGAGGACCTTCAATCCACGGTCATTCGTTACCTCGCCGAAACCGTGCAGTAACCACGCGCCACGAGACGCCGCCGCCCCTGTGGGCTGGCGGCGTTCCTGTTTCCGAACAACCGCCGTACAATTCTTTTGTATGGACCTCTTCGACTCCGTCATCACTCAGCCTTCCGCAAACACCCCGCTTGCCGAACGGATGCGGCCGAGGACTCTTGAAGAATTCGAAGGTCAGCAGGATGTTGTGGGGCCGGGTTCGCCACTCCACACAGCGATTGTTTCCGATGACGTTCCGTCGTTAATGCTCTGGGGTCCGCCGGGAACAGGAAAGACCACGCTCGCTCGGATTGTTGCGGCGATGACGAAGGCGCGATTTGTTCCCTTCTCTGCTGTCGGTGGCAGCGTAAAAGACGTGCGAACGATCATCGACCAAGCCGAGACCGATCGGAAGTATTACAAACGAAAAACGATTCTTTTTGTTGATGAAATTCATCGATTCAACAAAGCGCAACAAGATGCTTTTCTGCCATCGGTCGAAAATGGGACAATCATTCTCATTGGCGCAACCACTGAAAATCCATCGTTCGCGGT
>CAYROW010000015.1:0-15268 GCA_964425965.1 uncultured Gammaproteobacteria bacterium | reverse complement strand
AAAGCGCCAAAGTCGAACGCGCTCTACACCGCGTGGCAATCAATATCTGACGACATTCAAAATCTTCCGAACGAACCTGTCCCGATTCATCTTCGAAATGCGCCAACGAAATTGATGAAGGACCTCGGCTATGGCAAGGGCTACAAGTACACGCCGAACTTTAAAAATGCGGACGATGCGAAACAGGAGTATCTCCCAGAACGTTTGAAAAACAAGAAATATTTTTCCGGATAAAAGGAAAGCCGGCCGAGCTCTAGCCCCCCGCGAAGTCAATCAAGCGGGAAACGAACTCGGCCGGACAGTACCGCACGGTGTCGCAGGGCCACCTCCCCAGAAAACCCTACAACGGTGCGATGTGAAATTGCTCGTGCGTACGCCGCCCGCATACCAGCGTTCGAGGAGACGAGACGTCCGGTGAACGTGACAAGAGCACGCAGAGCAATAAGTGAAGGCTGACGGAAACGAGTAAGGGGAAAGCGTCACGAATCGTTCGCTCACGAACCCGCAAACATCGCTCCCGTCAGCTGCGAACACGAATGGATGGCCCCACTTGCCGGGAACATTCGTGCTCGCGCAACAGCTAACCGCTTACGAGGAGGACAGCTGTCGGCGCAAACACTGTATCAAATATACAAAAAAAGAAAAGCGCCTAAGCGCTCAATAACGAGTCGCGAGTTTTCAAAAGTGAACGATCGACGGTGATTGGCGTCGTAATACGCTCTCCCGTCACAAATCGACTCATCATCGTTGGAGGGAGGTCGATAACGTAATCAGACCATCGACCGCCGAACATCGTTTCTGCAACAGACTCGGTGGCAATCCATCGCAATGTCGTCACACCGTTGGACGACTCCATGAGATACACCCGCGAATCTGACTGAATCTTTACAAGCACAGTTCCAACCTTTGGAAGCATAGGTGTTCCAATAGGAATTTCTGGAAGCGTTGCACCGCTCACTGTTTCGACTTGTGAAAAGTCTCCGTATGTCAGGAAGGTTTGTGCATCAATAAACGGTCGACGCGTCCCGTCAGCATCAACAAAATATACGGTCGGAGATGCGTCGACGCGAATGAACTGTCCGGTGGAAACTGGCGTAATGTTCTCTGCCTTCCCGGTAAACGGCGACACGCCAGTTCCGCCAGAAACTACCGGAGTCCCCGTTGGCACTTGTGTTGAAGGTGTTGGGGGCGTCGTCGGTGTTGCAGTCGACGGCGAAGATTCTTCAGAGCAAGTAATCGTGAAGTTCGCATCAGACTCATCTTGGTAAAGGTACGTCAGTAAGTCGCCACCCCGAACAAAAACCCGAGCGGTCGTCGAGGAAACGCATGGAACAGTCCATGAATATGTTCCAATGTTTGGGATATCTCGCGCGATAGTCGTCTTCGTCTTTCCTCCGTCGGTCGAGTAGGAAAGGATAACTGCCGGGAGCGCGGCGTCATTCGTCGAGCTCCAACGAATGCTTGTTGAGCTTCCACCCGCAAAAGTTTCTCCTCCATTTGGCGTGCTTACTGTTATCGTTGGAAGAACGAACCCTCCCGTTGGAGATGTTGTAACCGACGACGAATGTCGAATTGCGGTAACGAACGTTGCAGGATGCGTTACCTCCCCAATATCAGCTACCGCACCAGCAAACGGAATGCCTGTAGCATCAGTCGCTGCAGTCACGTACCAAGAATAGAGCGTAATAGCCATGAATGGCGCAGAGTGACTAACGGTCACCACAGTGTTACCAGCCGACCATGTCTCCGCTGCACCGATCGCAACCGGGCTAACGGTGTATGCCAACGTTGCAGTGTTGATCGGCTCACTGAACGTCAGCACAAGCGGCGTTGTTACCGCAACAGAAACTGTGCCGTTCACCGGCGAAAGACTTATGACGACCGGACCTGCTGCGTCAGTTGCCGTTGCTGAGCCAGATGTTGTCGCGTTCCCTGATGTGTCACTCACACTCCCGACCAACGTAACAAGCGGTGTCATTGCCGTGTCGCCTGACGCTCCTTCCGTCAGCACAACGGTAACAACACCCGCGGATGTTTCCGATGCACTCGCGACCGTATACCCAGCAACCGTAAAATCTGATCCTGCAACCGTTGAGCCATCAAGATCTTTGGAGAACGTAACAATTACGCGATCAAGATGCCCATCGACATCGGCGTCCCCTGTTATTGCTGACGCAAGGCTCGCGACAGTCTGCGTCGTGGCGCTTAACACCGAGCTCGAGTCCGAGTACGAGAGATCGTATGCATCATTATCGATACCCTGCACCGAAAAGTAGTACGTCGTATCCGGGGTCAATCCAGTCACGACGCCACTGGTTACATCACCAAAGATCGCGCTCGACGCAAGATTTGTGCTTGTTGTTCCATAATTCACCCTATACCCCACAATCGACGAATCGTACGAATGCAAACTTGACCACGTCGCGGTCGCTTGTGTTCCGTTAACCGACGACAATCCAGAAAATGCCGGAGTCATCATCGCCATCGCCGTCAACCGAGCAAGGCGCTCGTAACCAGTTGCATTCGGGTGCACGTTGTCGTTGTACTCTGTAGCGTAATAGTTCTCCATCGTATTAAAGAGATCTGCGCCGCCCTGCAAGCCCATCGAAGAACGAATACTATCAATTACCGCTGGATATGCTGCCTCCCCAACATCATAGGCCACGCCACCGCCACCATGACCAAAGTCATACATTGGGTACGAAAGCCACATCGAACTCGCAGTTGCTCCATACGTCGTCATAAACGTCGTGAGGAGATTCGTAAGGTTCGTCTCAAATGTAGCAGGACTATCGCCCTGACGATTATCGTTCACACCGAGCATAACGATCCACTTGTTCGCTCCTAGCGTTGACTGACGTGTCTGCCACCCCGCCGTCATGACGCTCGACTCGTAGTTACTCGCCCGAATGCCGCCGCGTCCCTCGTTCATCAGAAAAACCGGGTAGCCATAATACGCGGAGAGTCGATCGTTCAAATCAGAAAGGAACGACTCGTTATACGTCGTCGTACCTATCCCGTATTGCGGGAAGTTGCGGTTATCCGCGGATACCGTGCCCACATCTGCATCAAGCCAACTTGCTACAACACCTCCGTCGACCGTGCCGCCGTTTCCTTCCACAATCGAATCGCCAATCACATTAATAATATCGCCGATAGCAATATTGGTACGTTCCGCATGTGACGCGGGATCCGAGTACCGCGTCACGCCGTCGCCCTGAAGGAGATACGCATCGAGGGTATACTCGTCTTTTGCGAGTCCGGTAAATGACGCCGTATACGGTGACGTGGTGTCAATAATTGTTGTTTCGCCTGCAAGACCTTCGTTCAACACGAATTCCACACCCCCCACCGTCGTGCCGACACTTGCGGTCACTGCAAGCGTCGTCGACGTCTGAATATACGGAATGTAGAATGTTCCCCCTTCGTCGGTAATGGCACGCGTCGCAACATTCGGAGCCGCGACCACATCCGCGGCCGGAGAAGTAATCGTCAAAAGCGGCGCGGAGCCATATTGCATCACGTAGTCGTATGTTGCGGTGGCGGTCGTTGTCTTTCCGAGCGCGATGCGTCCCGCAGACCAACGGTTTGTACTATCAGAACCCGAAACCGTAGGAGTGGTCGGCTTTTCCGATCCCCTTTTCCATACGTAAACGGAAATGACCGGAACTCCGCCACTATTAACCATGTCGACCTCAAGATTGAACCACACGTTTGCTTCCTGTGGAGGCGCGGCGCTTGTCGCTGCAGCCGCAATTTGCGTCAATCCGACAGCATCGCGGTAACTAATCGTCCATGTATTTCCACTGTGCCAAATCAGATATCCATATCCACCGCTCAACTGTTCGCGCAGCCAAACGAATCCTGCACTATTCGCGGCAGAATCCGCCTGGAATTGCGTAATGAGCACCTGGTCGGACGCAAGTGAGTTTCCGTTTCCTACTTTGTTTGTAGGGTATGTCGTTCCGGTATTTGATCCGATAAGCGCATGGTTTCCTGCGATGTCAGTCACATCCCACGTTCCTCCGGTGAGCGTCCAGTTATTTTGACCGGAAATTGATCCAACGGTTTCGGTTGAAAAATCGTCGTTAAAGAGCTCAGGAAATGCCACCTGAGAAATGTACGATGGGGCACCGTACGTACCCACGGAGTCATACGGGAACAGCGTGTAATAATATCTCGTTCCGTTTGTGCGACCGGAGTGCGTTACGGAACTCGACCCCGCAGAAACACCCGCAACATTGCTCACGAGTGTTCCTGCCACGGGTGATGACGGATAGGATCCGGTATCAAACCGCACCATGGTTCCGGAATACCCTGCAAGCGTTGGGTTCGTCCACGACAGTGCAATGCCTTCATTCGTAGGCAATGCAAGTACGCTCGAATCACTCGGCATCGCGGAAAACGTAATGTTGTCGTATTCCGCAAGCGTAGTATTCGACTTACCAACGCTAAATAGTCCCTGCGAAAAACGTGGAATTGTATCCGTAACTTGAATAGTTGGCGTTGAAGGTTTTGCAGTCCCACGCTGCCACACATACGCAGAAATCACCGGGAGCCCGGAACTATTATTCATGACCGAAAACTCATACGTGTACCAAACGCCTGCACTTGGAGTAAATGCAGCCGTCCCCATTTCTGTCGACGTAGAGCCTGACGTGGTTTTATATGCAACGCGAAGCGAGCCTGTATTCTGCCAAAGGTAATACCCACCCGCATCCGCCGAAGCCGACTGTGCACGCAAAAACACAATGCCCGGCAATGTCGTGGTACTCCCCTTCCAATCCGCCCGAAGCATCTGGTTCGAATATGTCGAAACACTGCCGCCGTTTGTAACACGGTTCGTTTGAAATGCCGTACTACTTGATGTGCTCTTAAGCGTGTACTCGCCACTTGTGTTTACCACGCTCCACACACCACCGAGCACCGTCCATCCGTTCTGGCCATTAATATCAGCAATAGAGCGTGATTGAAAATCTTCCGAGAACGCGGTTGGCATGACAATCTGCTGCGCATTGACCGCTGCGCTGTACTCGGGCACCGCATTGTGAGAAAACAGAGAAAAATAGTACGTGGTGCCGTTCGTAAGACCGGATACCGTCACAGTACTCGTGCCGCTCGGCGCACCGGCAACGTCGGACGCGAGCGTTCCGTCGGACGTCGATGATGGGAACGTGCTCGTACTGTACCGCACCATGGTTCCCGTAAAGTCGACCTCTGCCGGATTGGTCCATGTCAAAACCACCTGTTCAGTACTTGTCGTGGGCACAACGACCGTCACTACGCTTGGCGCGGCAGCAAGTGTCGACGTTGACCAGAAGATCATTCCACAGAATGCCAAAGCAACACTCTTCAGGAAACGAGAGAAAGCGGAACGGAAAGACATAAAACCCAAGGTGAATAATCGCTATAATTATACACTGCGGGCACCAAAAGTACCATGGTGTTTATTTCTCGCACGACTCGATCCACCGCTCCGCATCAAGTGCCGCCATACACCCAGTCCCAGCTGCAGTAACGGCCTGGCGATAGACGTGATCTGCAACATCGCCGCAGGCGAAAATGCCTGGGATATTGGTCGCGGTCGATTTTGAAGGGAGCACAATGTAGCCCTTTTCATCGAGATCGATGAGGCCTTTAAAAATTGTGGTGTTCGGCTTATGGCCAATTGCCATGAAAATTCCATCGCAGGGAATAACCCCTTCTTCCCCGGTGACGACATTTCGTGTTCGAAGGCTCGTGACGTGATCATCGCCAAGAATCTCTTCAACCGTCGTATTCATGACAAGCGCAATCTTTGGATTATTTTTGGCCTTATCAATCATGATTTTCGATGCACGGAACTCCTCACGACGATGCACGATAGTTACTTTACTTGCAAAACGCGTAAGGAACGTTGCCTCTTCCATCGCCGTATCTCCCCCGCCAACCACCACAATTTCTTTCCCGCGAAAGAAGAATCCATCACACGTCGCACACGCAGAAACACCTTTACCCTGTAATCGCTCTTCTCCAGGAACACCAAGCCACATTGCTGACGCACCGGTCGCAATGATGACCGCCTTTGTTTCAATTGATCGCGTTGCGGTTTTAATGGTGAATGGCGATGACGTTCCGACGATTTCAGTAGCAACGTCGTCAATCATCTCTGTTCCAAAACGAAGCGCCTGCTTCTTGAGCTTTTCCATCAATTCAGACCCCAAAACACCGTCAGCCTCGCCTGGCCAATTCTCAACTTCTGACGTGAGTGTTAGCTGTCCGCCAGGCTGCAAACCCGCGATCATTATTGGCGAAAGATTTGCGCGTGCCGCATAAATCGCGGCGGTATATCCTGCTGGTCCTGAACCAATAATAACAATGTTTTGGGTTTCCATAGATAAAAAAAGTTTATCATTAATGGAAGACACTGAAAAGCAAAAAGCCCGGATAACCCGGGCTTTTTGTTTAAGGACACTACAGGTGTCGTGCAACGCGTTCAGCGAAAACATCCTTAGTCATCGCTCCAGCAAATTGTTCGACGACCGCCCCGCCTTTCATGACCATAAATGTTGGGATGGAAAGCACGTTGTATCGTTGTGCCAAGTCAGGAGTGTCGTCGACGTTCACCTTTACCACGAGAACATCAGGATGTTCAGCGGCATATGCCTCAATAGTTGGCGCCATCATTTTGCACGGCCCACACCACGGCGCCCAGAAATCAATCACGACCGGCGACGATGATTGCAACACGACCGCATCAAAATTCGATGAATTGAGTTCTTGCATAGAAGAAATTATCGATGACTACTTTGCACCTTCAACGCTGAGCGTTCGAGCATGAAGCTCTTCGGTGTAGGCTTCAAGGATATCGCCGATTTCAATTTTTGTCTTGCCCACAAAACTCAATCCACAATCCTGGCCCGCGAGCACATCCTTTACCGCAGACTTTCCGCTCTGCAATGCCTCAATTTTTCCTTCACCCATAATTTTTCCGTCACGAAGCACGCGAACCGTTACGCCTGGAATGAGCTTCCCTTTCTTCACTTTCGCTCCAACAATATGACCCTTGTCTGTCTTCTTAAAGAGCGCAAGAACCTCAGCGACACCAACGTCGGTGTAAATCTTTTCTGAAGGAATCAATTTCTTTAAGCGATCAACGGTGTTCTCAAACAACTTATAAATAACAGAATATTCCTCAATCGCGACATGTTTATCACGGGCAAGTTCATGTGCAGCAGGCGTTGGTTTCACGTTAAAGGCGAGGACGACTGCATTTGCAGCTTCAGCGCGCAACACTTCAGCGTCGGTCACATTTCCGAGACCTTTACCGACAATCGTCAAACCAACGTATGGGTTGTCGATCTTCTCGAGCATACCGATGATTGCCTCAAGCGATCCCAACATGTCAGCCTTCACCACAACATTCAATACCGCCTTATTTCCGTCTTCCTTTACCTCTTCTTCGGTTTGATTCGTTGTTTTCACTGTCATCTGACCAACCGCACTCTTCTTTGTTGCCTGTGATTTGATGGTTTCAAGATCGTTGACGTTTTCTGGAACTTCCAAAATGTCTCCAACTGATGGAGCTTCTTTAAAACCAAGAATCATGACCGGCGTTGATGGCGGAGCTTCAGTAATTGCCTTCCCATCGAATGCTTTCATGGCACGAACGCGGCCATAATTCACACCGCGAACAGAAAGCACGTCTGACGCATGCAACGTTCCTGACTGCACAATAATCGTTGCGACCGGACCCTGTCCCTTGTCCACGTGCGATTCAATAATTGTTCCGACAGCCTTACGATTTGGGTTTGCGACAATGTGTTCCTTTTCCAGATCCGCAACAAGCAACACCATGTCGAGAAGTTGGTCGATATTCTGTCCAGTCTTTGCAGACACCGGAACACAAATCGTTTTACCACCCCAATCTTCCGGCGTTAAACCAACTTCAGAAAGCTGACTCTTCACGAGCTCAATGTTTGCACCCTCTTTATCTACCTTGTTCATTGCAACAACGAACGGAAGGTGTGCGGCCTTAATAATGTCGATTGCCTCGCGTGTTTGTGGGCGCATACCGTCGTCCGCTGCAATAACGAGAATTGCGACGTCGGCAACCTTCGCGCCACGCGAACGCATGACGGTAAACGCTTCGTGACCAGGAGTATCAATAAACGTCAACATCTTTCCGTTTTTCTCCACTTGATACGCACCGATGTGCTGCGTGATTCCTCCGGCTTCTGTATCAATAACGCGAGTCTTTCGAATGGTATCCAAAATAAGCGTCTTACCGTGGTCGACGTGACCCATAACAACAATCACCGGTGGGCGCGCCGCCAAGTTCTCAACATGATGCGACTCTTCTTCCTTCACCTCTGCCATACGATCTGCGGCACGAGTGTCAACCGACTCATCAAGGGACTCCATTGGCTCCGTAATAAATCCAAGATCCTCCGAAACAATTGAGGCGGTTTCGTAGTCGATGCGCTCGTTCAAGCTTGCCAAAATACCAGCCTTCATCAACTCCTGCATGACTTTTGCGACTGGCATGTTGAGCGCAACCGCAAACTCGCGTACCGAAAGCGTTGGTGGGATTTTCACCTTTGGCGCGTCTCCGGACTTCACTTTTTCCTTCAGGAGCATTTGCGCCTTCTGGTTCTCCATCTTTTGCTGGAGGTATTGGCGCTTCTTGTAGTCCTGCCACGCGTTCATGATACGACCAGCGTCGCGATCAGGGATTTTGATGGCCTTGCCACCAATGTCAAAACCAAGCTCTGGAAGCTTGGAACGCAATTCTTCAGTAGAAACCCGCAAGCGGCGGGCAAGTTCAGAGATGTTCATGGCCAAGAGTGTACTCGAGGAACGAGTTTGGGGCAAGTCACGCCGTTCCCGAACGACGTGACAAGAATTCGCTGAGGATTGCGAGAAAAGGCATTTTCATCTACCGTAACAGTGCACAAAGGTTCGGAGGTTCCCAATGACAAATGAAAATCCAGTTCCCAAAGAGAAAAGCGAGATCGTTCGTCGTCTCGACGAAGCGAATGCTCGATGGATCAGAATTGTAGCAGCGCGCCCCAAGCGCCCTCTGCCACAAACCTACCGCGAGCTCGACCTCGTTCCCCGGGGCTAGCCCCACGCGCCGCGATTCCTACGAGGAGTCGCGGCGGCTGCGTTTTAAGCCACTGTTCGTTTGACGAGGCACACGAATCCGATACGATGCTCTCGCTGGAACCACTCACTCCCTCCGGCAAGGATACCGATGTACGCGCACTCCCCCGATCGCTCTCTCAGCACCCTGTTCACCGGCGTTCCGCACTCCGCGGGCGCCGCGGAAGGATGCACCGTTTCAATCAACGTGAGGAAGAATTCGTTCGGTTATTTGAGCTTCGTCATCATCGACGCCCGGGGCACCATCATTGGGACGATCACTCCAGCGGTAGATCTGAAACACCCGACCCTTCGCCATGTCGGAGAGCTCCTCCGCACCACCATCTGGGCCTGGCGCCAGGGACTACGAATGGCGAATCTCGAACTGGAAGTCGCCGCGTACAACGAAGCGGAAGGTCGCCTCCACCTCGTTGAACAGTACTTGATCGCCGAGGGTCTTAGCGAAACGAGCCGAAACCTCATCAACGAAATTCGGTCGCTGAAGGGCGTCAACCTCAAGCTCGTCAAGGTTCAATCGTAATCCTCAGCACTCCACGCGCCGCGATTCCCACGAGGAGTCGCGGCGGCTGCGTTTTGTTGACGAAACGCAGGAATGTGGTATCTTGTTCCGGCCCGTCGCAAGACCGGCTCTCAGTCCTCCACTCGGAGGATTCCACCCGACCCCACGACAACCCCTGACCTCCACAGGAGAAGTCATTGGCTCTGGGCCGATAAACCCAATAGCTCCCGAAAAAGGTTCGCATCGAGCCTCAAAGGAGCTTCAGAGCCTCCACGAACGAAACGAACGCCGCGCACTTCCCTCGGGAATGCGCGGCGTTTCAATTTCCCTCAATAGAGTTCTGCTATTTCGTAAACCTATTCTGCATGTGCATCGAGGCGTGCATAAAGTCGATGATGTCTTTGGTGATATCGATCGGCATGCGGTTCGTCCAAATTTCCTTGTACCAAACCGAAGGATCATTCTTCCAATACTCGGCAACCTGTACCTCCTCTGTGTGATATCGCTTGAGCCGAACCTCGATGACATGCGCTTGATCATCATGTCTACCACGAACTTTTAGTCGATCTTGCACGTCGTCGTCAGACAGCATTAAGTGAATCACGTGCGTTGGGCGATCAATCGACAAATACGTTTTCAGCGAATCCATCGACCGCGTGTACCCGTTCAAAATATATCCATTTGCGCAGGCCTCGCTCGCCAACTTTTGTTTCAACAATCGATCAACAATCTCCTGCGGCACCATTTCACCGCGCTGCATGTATGACGCCGCCGTCGCTCCGTCGGCTGTTTGGCGAACGATTTCCTCGCGCAACATGCCGCCCATCGAAATACTCGGAATACCAAACGTTGCCGAAAGCACCGTCGCATGAGTATCCTTGCCTGATCCTGGCGGCCCACAGAGAATGATTTTTAACGGTTGGTTCATACTGCAATAGTCTATGCCATTTCTCATAATCGATAAACCCGCAGGCATCACAAGCCACGATGCCGTCGACCGCGTTCGTAAAATCACCGGCGAGCGCACCGTTGGCCATGCCGGCACGTTAGATCCATTCGCAACAGGAATGTTGATTGTTGGCGTTGGACGAGACTCGACCAAACATTTGAACACATTCCTTGGCATGGGAAAAACATACGAGGCGATCATTCGACTCGGCGAAAGCTCAACAACGCTCGATCCTGAAGGCCAAGTCGTTGCCGTCGGCGGCGCAGATATAACCCCGACCGCGATCGAAACAGCAATGAACAGTCTTACAGGCGACATTCTCCAAATTCCTCCAATGTATTCCGCTATTAAGATCGGCGGACAAAAACTCTACGATCTCGCTCGAAAAGGAATTGAGGTCGACCGTCCACCTCGTCCGGTGACGATTTCCCGATTCGACCTCATCTCCCCCTACCACCTAGTACCTACTCCCTACCGCCTTCCCTTCAACCTCCCCGTCGTCATCGATTGCTCTTCCGGAACCTACATCCGAGCAATCGCCCGCGATTTGGCCGAAAAACTCGGTACCGCCGGATATCTTACGCAACTTCGGAGAACCGCCATCGGGCCATACCACATAGACATCGCAACCCCACTCAATGAAATAACCCCTGAAAACTGGGCATCGTTGGCGAAAAAGCTGACCGCGTGATACGCTAAATGCGTAAATCTTGACGACCTTGGCCGATTCCACCTGCAAACGAACTCTCGGTATGATCTCGATGTTGTCGCAACAAACCTTGAACCGTAAAAAGAGCAAAGGCGACTAGCCTTTGTTTTTGGAATGCGACCGGGTGACTTCTATGCCATCCACATTCATTATTGGACTTCTGGCAATTCTTGCCGGAAGCGCCATTGGGTACGTTATTCGTGACGTTCGTGGCAAACAACTTGCCGGAAGCGCTGAAGCACGAGCAGAAGAAATTCTGAAAAAAGCTCGCGCGGAAGAAGATCGTATTGCCCAAGAGGCAAAAATCAAAGAACAACAGATTGTCCAAACCGCCCGAGCAACGGAACAGCAATTGCTTCTTGATGCGAAAGAACGCGCAATGAAGGTTCTTGAGGACGGAAAGCGCGAACTCGCTTTTCACGAAACTGGGCTCAAAGAAGCACAAACACGCATTGCTGAACGCGAGCGCCGATTTGACGAAACGCTTCTCGATTTTGAAAACAAAAAAACAAAGCTCGAAGAAGAAAAAGAAAAGCTCGCAGTTGCAAAAACAGATGTCGCAAAGCTTCATGACGAAGCGTTTGCAAAGCTTCAGTCTGTTGCTGGCATGACCAAAGAAGCCGCAGCGGAAGCTCTTTTTAAACGCATTGAGGAAACGGAAACCGACGCGATGCTTTCGCGTATTCGGAAGATGGATCAAATCAGCGAAGACGCAATAGAAACAAAGGCGCGCAACGTGCTTTCGCTTGCGATAAGCAAGTTTGCGAGTAGCCAAGTTGTTGATGCAACAACAACGTTCGTCGATCTCCCAAGTGACGACATGAAGGGCCGAATCATCGGAAAAGAAGGCCGTAATATTAAAACGCTCGAGCACCTCACCGGATGTGAACTCATTATTGACGACACACCAAACTCCATCACCATTAGCGGATTCTCGCCTGTTCGCCGACAAGTTGCGAAGCGCGCATTAGAAGCGCTCTTGAAAGATGGTCGCATTCAACCGGCAAAAATCGAAGAAGCAATCAACGCCGCAAAACAGGAACTTGCCAAAGACATGCGCAAGGCCGGTGAAGACGCGCTGTACGAACTCGGTATTCCTGTTCCAAGCATCGATCCAAAACTCGTCGCGATTCTTGGTCGGTTAAAATTCCGCACAAGCTACGGACAGAACGTCCTCCAGCATTCTATTGAGGTTGCGCGACTCGCGGGCATGATGGCTGAGGAGCTTGGCGCCGACGTGTTCATTTGTAAAAAAGGTGGACTCTTCCATGACATTGGAAAAGCGGTTGACCACGACATGCAAGGTGCACATCCACAGATTGGGTACAACATCATGAAGAAGTTTGGTTTCCCTGAAGAGCTCGCGTACCAATCCATCGCCCACCATGAAGACAAACCACGAACGCTTGAGGGCGTTATTGTAAAAGCAGCTGACGCCATGAGCGGTGCTCGCCCTGGCGCACGTCGCAATAGCCTTGAAGAATACCTCCAGCGCTTGCAAGACCTTGAAATGACCGCATCAGGATTCCCTGGCGTAGAAAAGGTATACGCCATTCAAGCCGGACGTGAAGTTCGCGTCTTTGTTCAGCCTGGCGTTGTCGACGATCTTTCCGCACACAACCTCGCTCGTGATATCGCAAAGAAAATCGAGGCTGATTTAACCTATCCTGGCGAGGTTCGCGTCACGATTATTCGTGAAACCCGTGTCACTGAATACGCTCGATAATTCGAACGCTTGACGCCCCTCAGAAATTCCGCTAAGATAAGCGCATTCATTTGACCTTACTTTCTCTATGAATAAGGCAGAACTCGCGCTTCGTCTTTCAGAAAAGCTGAATGTTCCAAAGAAATCCGCTGAAGATATTGTGGAAGCATTCGAAGCAATTGTGACCAACGCCCTCATGAATGGCGACGAAGTCACCATCGCTGGATTCGGTACATTCTCTGCCCGAACCCGCTCAGCACGAATGGGAGTAAACCCGCGCAATCCTAGCGAAAAAATCCAAGTTCCTGCCGTTCGCGTGCCAAAATTCAAAGCTGGAAAAGCATTGAAGGACGCGCTCAAGGGAAAATTGACTAGCTAAATACACAAATGACGCTCCGAAAGGGGCGTCTTTTGTTTGCAAATTTCCAAAATTATGCTAGCCTCTAGCTCCACCAAGGTGATTCTGTGCCTACGTTTATGAGTGCCGCGCCAACCGTTTTCGAGAACGACATCTACCGCGCACGCGTGATGGCAGGCGTCTCCCGCCCGCGTGTCGCCGCGGTAGAGGGAGAATTCCAGCGCGGGATCCTCTCGATCGAAGTCGCTATCTGGTGCAAGGCCATGGATGAGGTCTACGGCGAGGATCACAATCGTCCGGAAATCTTCGTGAGCGCGAACGCGCTTCCGCAGACGATGGCTGCCGCGATCCGCTTCCTCGAGAAGCTCGACATCGCCACCTTCGTTCCGGAGACTGCAGCATTCCACACGATGGACTTCGCGCTCGATTGGATTGCGTTCTCGGCCCGCGCGGCTGGAATGCCCGCGGATCAGGTCGACGAAATCCGCGACGAGATCACCGTCACCGAAGATCGGGAAAACAAGACGAAGATCCCCGGACTGCCGTACAATCAACCGATGCGACCCGACCTGTTCTTCAACGGAATCCGCGACCAACTCATCGAGGACGTCAAGAAGCAACTCGAGGGCCTCATCGACTGACGCCCACGAAAACGAAACGCCGTCTCTCCCATTGCAGGCGAGACGGCGTTTGCACGTTTATACGAAACCTTACGGCGTCACAATAATCATTTTGGTAATAAAATGCGTCAGAATAAGCGCGATACCAATTCCCATCACCGCGAGAACAACATTGAGGATTGCTCGTGCATCTTTGTCATCATTCACAAACCCGAGGAAGATATACCCCGCGAAACCAATAATGAGGAGCAATGGAAAGCCGGTTAATACAATGCCGGCAAGAAGAAGCATGGACATATTACGTACAGTATACCTCACTTTCCCCGAGACTCGATCCGACACGAATACAAAAGGAATATCTATAAAACACAAAGCCGCTGGCACCCGAATCGGGCCGCGGCCGCTAATCGTCGTTTTCCTCGGAGCGGAATTATCCGAAGAGGAAGTACAGGTTATTTCGCTACGAACCACCCAATGAACGCAGCAAACAACAGAAGGAGGGAGTAAAGGAAGACCAGCGGCACGCCAATCGCGAACAGCCACATCATGAATTCAATGTAACTCATTCCTTCGTTCGTCGGCTTCGTAGCAGGAGCCTTACGGACATTCTGATCAGGAGTGACGGCCTGATCGCAGTTCGTGCGAGAAGACTTACGGGGCATCGACGCGGCCACTGAGAGAAGAAAGAGGGTAGAAAAGAGACCAATGTAGGCCGCGGTGTCCTCCACATCACGATTGTACGTACGAACAGGAGCAGGGACATTCACAGGATTCTTGTTCGCCTGAAGGCGTTCTGCCTCGGCGCGCGCGGCGGCCCGCTTATTGATAGCGAGCTGCGTCTCGAATTCCTGCTGGACACTCGGACGATACTGGGGACGAGAGTTTTCGAACTCCAGGGCAGCAGCTTCGCGATCGATCCGCGCGAGATACGCTTCGCGTTCACGAGCCTCTGCGATGAGCTCAGGATCGACTTCGCGCTCCCACGACGAGCTGCTTGACGGGGTATCGCGCGACTCCCGAAGTTCGCGGATGTCATTGCGCAGTCCACGCAACTCAGCCGTCTCGTCGCTCGAACCGTCAAGACGGCCGAACGGTGCGATGGCCGGAATCACGTCACGAAGACCAATGTCAGTCCCGAAGATCTTGACGCCCATGAAGACTCCAATGGCAGGGGTTGAAAAAAGAGCAAGGGAACGAACGTCTTTATATTACGACATTTCACGCGAAAAATCAATACTTCCCTAAAAGAAAACGACCTCCGGAAAGGAGATCGTGTTCTGGTGC
>CAYROW010000014.1:0-17204 GCA_964425965.1 uncultured Gammaproteobacteria bacterium | reverse complement strand
TGCGGTACAATGTTCGTATGTCCCTTGATCCACTGACGAGCATTATCATTTCCCCAAAGAACGACGTGGAGTCGCTCACGATTGTGGCACTTGCAGAAGCGTTGCATATTCCATGCATCGTTTCCAAACAACCGCACGGAGCGACGCTCGATGCGGAGCCAAATCTTATTGATCGCATTCGCGTGGCAAATCCGGTTGCACATGACATTGTGATTGTAGAAATGCCGAATGTTTCAACGGAGGACAAACTGCGCGAACTCGGATTTGAAGTGCATATTGTCGACCATCATCGCTACGAGTCGCTTGATCGAATGAAGAAAGAGAGTTCGCTTGAGCAGGTTCGTGCGTTGTTTGATATGGACGACACGACGCTTGCTGTTGCGGGATTTGATCCAGTACTCATTCGCGGCGTTGGACTGATTGATAAGGGATTTGTATGGGAATTGGCAAAAGAGAACGTTCCAGAGGCAGATCGAAAGCGCATGATTGCGTATTATCGGGAGCAGGGCATGGTGCTTGACCCGAATCGTCGCGCCGAAGAGGCGGCTGCAAACACTGCATGGAAAAATCGGAAGGATATTGATGGCGTTATTGTTGTGACTTCCGAGGAGCACGACATGAGTATTCGCGACGCCGTCTCGTTTCTTGTTGCTGAAGAATTTTCGCAACCGCCGGTGGTTATTGTCTACCAGCCTCAGCGAACCATTTACGTTCAGGACACGCCAACGGCGCTGACGTTGCAACAGACGTTTGGGGGTTTTACGTTTGGCCAAAATTTATGTTGGGGTAAGCCAATAGACGCTGACGGGAATTTGCCGACGGTTGACGAAGTGATTGCTGCACACCGACTGGCGCTCCTCACGACGTAGTATGGATTTTCTTGCAAAGCCGGAGCGTCGATCGCCGCGATCGGCCCAGGCTCTTATTGATGAAATGGTTACAGCATCTCGAATACAAGATGCTCGAGACCGGTTTAGTGCAATTGCGCAGCGCATTCCAGCAATCGCCGCGTTATCGACCACGCCACAAACCGCACCACGTCATTGCGAAGGACCGTTTGTTTCTGATCACATCATTCGAATGTTCGCTGCGATTGATGCGATTTCCGGCGGGGAATCGATGCGGGATTGCGAGGATATCGTGCATGATGCAATTCTTTCTCTTGCGCTTCTCGATGCCGAGGAAACAATCCGTGATTTTCCAGACGTGTTTCGCGCGTTTGCCGTCATGCACAATATCGCGAAGCCGGATCGGCTTTTGTTAGTCGCTGAGCCTCAGTCGGCGGGGGAGAAGGAGGGGTTTCTTCCATCGCGTCAGCGAGCAAACGAATACACAACATCATCAGAACTGCATCGTTACGACAAGCTTCGGCGCGCGCATGGCGGCGACGGTGCATCGTGGTTTGCGGCATTCGGTATTGTGGCCGAGTATGACGACGCTGACCGTGCGGTGATCGCGCCACAGTATGCACAGGAGCGCTCTGCTATTGTTGAATATTTTGGCCTTGAACGCGCATACGAGAAGTTTATCGCTGAACTGTGTTGGAGCCATGATGACGTTGAAGAATTTTTCGTGATGCCCGGGAACGAATCGGAATGGAGTGTGTTTGCGGCACGTGCGGGAAAAGCAGGGTTGAACGTAGAGAAATTTTTGGATGCGTTGCTTGCCATTGCTCTTATTGATCACGACATTGGTCGGGTCGGGCTTCTTCAGTCTCTTCCGCTGCAGACATTTCGTGCATTCGCTCTTGCTGAGCACGCGGCAATGCCCGAGCGATTTGCGGCAAGGGAAGCACGTCAGGCACATGCTCGAAAACTTCGAATCAAATCCATTCTTGGCGACTCCGGCCTTGCGCCAGAGGCGATCTTCGCATTATTAAAAACGCCGATCGGCCCAGAACGTGGGGTGATCATGGAGCACGTGTACGAAGTGATTCGCGGTGAATCGAAAGGCGAGATTTTTGGCAATCACGCCGATCATATTTACAAATGCGCAGCTCGTGCACAGAAGCTCCTCGCAGCCGAAGGCCTCACCGTGTAGTAGGACTCCCTCATTTGGCCTCTTTTCGGCTTGTCGCATCGTCGAATCGCTCTACGTACACACGAAGTACGTTTCGCGAGTTCTCCTCGCTCCGCACCGAAAATAGTCACAAATGAGAAAGTCCTATAAAATTAAGATATGATTGCCTATTTAGACGGAACAATTACTGGTTTAGAATCCGACGGCGTTCTTTTGGACGTGAACGGCATTGGGTATCGTGTTTTTGTTGCGCGACAGAAAAGTGAGATTGGCGAGAGAATTCGTTTTTGGATTAGCGAGATTATCCGTGAAGATAAACACGACTTGTACGGATTTGGGGATCGGTCCGATCAAGCGCTGTTTGAGCAATTCATGGGTGTGTCTGGCGTAGGGCCAAAGCTTGCGCAAAAAATTCTTGCCGCAGGATCGGCGGAAGAGATTATTCGTCACATCCATACGGACGATGTTGCATTCTTTAACGCGATTTCGGGGGTAGGAAAGAAAACAGCACAGAAAATTATTCTCGATTTGAAGGGAGTGCTTGTTCTTGAAGATACGACCGGTGCCGGTTCGGTACAGTCCGATGTTTCTGATGCCCTTGAAAGCCTCGGCTACTCGAAGGCTGATATCTCGGCAATCGCGAAAGATATTATTGGCGAAACAACGGAATCTCGCGTAAAATCTGCGTTAAAGCTTTTGTCTCGCCATGTATGACAATGGAATACACTAAGCACGATTGGGATGCGCACGTTGCGCGCTTTGCTCCGGCGAGTGGGGCATTTTTGCAGTCGTTTGCGTGGGGGGAGTTTCAACAGAGTCAGGGAAGGGAGGTCCGAAGAATTCTTGCGTCAGATGGTGATACAACAATGATCGCGCAAGCAGTAAAACTTGCTGCTCCACTTGGAATTTCGTACTGGCTCGTGCCGAAGGGTCCGCTTGGGAATGCGTCGCCGGAATTTATGCGAAAGACGCTCGTTGCCGAGCTTGGATCGAGTGTTGATTACATTCGAACGGAATCAATCGATCAATTACCGGCAACGCGCCGGGCAAAAGAGATGCATCCGCAGACGACGCGATTACTCGACTTGTCGAAGGGATACGAAACGACATTCAATGATTTTAATCCGAAGACACGGTACAACACCCGGCTCGCGCGAAAGAAAGGCGTCGAGACCGCATTTGTTGGCCTCGACCGGTTCGATGACTTCGTGACATTAATGGCGCAGACGGCAGAGCGCGACGAATTCCATATTCACGAAAATGAATACTATCGCGCAATGCTTGAGGCGCTCGGAAACGAACCGTCGTGTCTCGCGAAGCTTGCGCTCGCGTCTAAAGATGGCGTGCCATTGGCTGTCGCGCTTTCTATCGATGCGTTCGGTACACGAACGTATCTTCACGGTGCGTCAGGTAATCAGATGCGCGAATTGAAGGCTCCGCAGGCGCTCCAGGATTTTGTTATTCAAGACGCGTGCGAAAAAGGATTGTCAAATTACGATTTCTGGGGAATTGCTCCACTAGGCGCAACAGAAAAGCACCCTTGGTGGGGAATTACTCGGTTTAAAGAAGGCTTCGGCGGCTACGTCTACGCCACCGCCGGCACGTTTGATATTCCAGTGAACGTTGGGAAGTACGGGCTGTATCGCGTGGCGAGGTTTGTGAGGGGAGCGATGAGGAGATAACTCACGCGAAAAGTCCCATCGCCAAAATCAGCGCAATCGACACTCCCGCAAACACGAGTACTAGGGTGAGGGCGAATTTCATATTAAGGGAGCATGCTGAATTTTTCTTGGCGAATGTGATGGTGAGGAACTTTGAGGGCGAAGAGCTGGTCACGCATTGCTTTCACCATGCCTTGCGGGCCGCAGAGGAACACGTCCACCGATGGAATTTCGAATCCCTCAAGTGCTGCCGCAGCAGTGAGGAATCCTTTTTCTCTACTATTCCACACGACGATACTGAGATTTGGTTTTCGTTTTGCGAGATCGGCGAGATCGCTTGCGACGGCGTTTTCGATTTCATCAGAAATTGCGTAGTACAACGTTGCGCGATAGTCATTAGGAAGCGCCTCGGCGAATGCGAGGAACGGTGTAATGCCAATGCCTCCAGCAATCCAGCATTGCGTTTTTCCTCCTGCTCCATAGGTAAAGCTTCCATACGGACCTTCAACGAGTGCTTCATCGCCAACAACAATTTTCGAGAGCGTGCTCGTAAAGTCGCCAAGATTTTTTGTGATAAATCGGAGCGATCCATCGGGCCCTGATCCTGCAATAGAAAACGGGTGCTCTTCGGCCTTCACACCGTTGCTCATGTAGGTGACGTACGCAAATTGGCCTGGTTTTAGGTCGAAACCACGATGTTTTGGTGTAAGCGTCACGTCGACAAACATGGTATTCACCGTATGTACGCGCGTGACGACATATGGTGTTCGATGAACAAAAAGTTTGGAAAACAGGACGCGGTAGATGATCGCAATAACACCAAGTCCAAGGAAAAGAATGAATAATGCCTGTAATATCGGAATAGCCTGAATGCTTCCAGGGATGAGTACGCTGTGAAGCGCGCTGAACACAAAAGCGAGCGCAAGGTATTGATGAACTTTTTTCCAAATGTGATACGGCAGGCGAACGTAGTAGGTACAAATAATGCAGACGGCCATGATGATGAGCCCGAAGACGCCGAGATTCTTTGAAAGATCGCCAATGGGCAAGAGAAACGTCGCAGCGCTCGCGAATGAAAGCTCGATGTATTGCCAAGCAAGAAAAACAGGGTGCAGAACAAGCGCCATGAGCGCAATGGTTCCGATGGTTTGGTGAAATTGATATGACGCACCAAGATCGCCAAAGATTTTCTCCTGCGCCGGAATACGAATCGCCAAAAGGAGTGCAAGGGTAAATGCCGTAAAGCCAAACACCCCGAGAGTCTTTCCAAGATATGAGATTGATGCGACAGGCGGTTCAGCAACGAGCCAGAGAACGAGGGGGAGTGCGAGAAAGAGCGATGTTACCAGCGTGCCTTTGGGAAGGGTCATAGATGCCGGAATGATAGCGTATTCCCCTAAAAACGAGAACGCCCCGGCCGCGTGGCCGAGGCGTCCGTGGAACGCGTGTATTCACTCGACTGGTGGCCCTTCCGGGTTCCAGTGAAGGATGCATCGCGCGGCGTAGCTTTCCGTTTCGCCGACTTTGACAATTTCCGTTCCCGACGTCAGCTTCTGCGAGAAGCCGGCCGTTTTTCCGCACACCGTGCAGACCGCGGTGAGCACCATGATGCTGTCGGCGACAGCGAGGAGTGCGGGGCCAGGACCTGGGAAGGGATCACCGGCGAAGGTCTGGTTCAGGATGACGAGAATGACGCGTCGCCCGGTCTGACGAAGCCATCGGACGAAGCCTACAAACTCAGCGTCGTCGAAGAACTGCGCCTCATCGACTCCGACGACTTCGATGTCGTCGGTGATGAGCTCTCGCATCTGAGCGACGGTGCGAACTGGATTCGCCATGAATCTGCCGCCGCAGTGGCTCGCGATTTGCACCGGATCGTAGCGTCCAGAATCGTTGGCGTGCTTGAACACGATCAACTTCTGCCTGGCGTATTGCGCGCGGCGCAGACGGCGGATGAGTTCCTCGGTTTTTCCGCTGAACATGCATCCAGTGATGACGTCGATCGAACTGAGGCTGTGAAGGGGGCGGGGCGTCGCGTTCATGAATGTGCTCCTTGTGACTGCTGCATTTTAGACGATCCGACGAGTTCGAGAATCCCTTGTCGTGGATAACTTGTTGTTGTGCACAGTACGGCGTGCAATCTGCACACATTTTGTACACAGCACATGGTAAAATGTGGATATGAGAATCGGAATTGACGCAAGATTCTACGGTCCACGCGTTGGAGGTGGCGGCCTCGGCCGTTACACCGCAGAATTGGTAACGGCTTTGCAAGAAGTCGACAAGGAAAACGAGTACGTGCTCTTTTTACGGAAGGAAAATTTTCACGAATGCACTATTACCAACGCGCATTTCACCAAACGCATGGTGGATGTTCCGTGGTATTCATTTGCAGAACAGCGAGAAATGCCGCGCGAAATTGCGCTTGCGAAAGTGAATCTCATGCACTATCCGCATTGGAATGTGCCAGTATTCTCTCGTGTGCCATTTGTGGTGACGATCCATGACCTCATCTTACTCGAGGATCCTGCGTCATCACGTGCAACAACGCGCAATGCGTTTTTGCATGGCATAAAAAGCATTGGGCATCGCATTGCACTTGAGACTGCAATCCATCGGAGTAAGCACATTGTCGCAATTTCCGAGTACACGAAGCGATCAATCCTTGAGCATTTCCGTGTGCCAGGAAAAAAGATCTCTGTGGTGTACAACGGTGTGCGTCCGCCATCTGGCGCAGAAAAGGTGTCGCTTGCGGAGCTTGGTGTCGCGCAGCCGTACATTCTTTCCGTTGGAAATGCGTATCCGCACAAGAATCTTGAGACAACGATTGCAAGCTTCAGAAAACTTTGCGATTCCGACGAGCGAACCATGCTTGTGCTCGCAGGAAAACGCGATATGTTCGTCGAAAAGCTTGAGGCGTTTGCTCTTGAGATAGGGGTCCCAACGTCGCGAATCCGTTTTGTGAATACGCCGACAGATGCAATGCTTGCCCGCTTATACCAGGACGCGTCGCTTCTCGTTATCGCTTCTCGGATTGAGGGATTTGGCATTCCGCCGCTTGAAGCGCTCGCGCTCGGTGTGCCCGTTGCTGCAAGTCACACGTCGTCATTGCCGGAAGTCCTTGGCGAAACCGTGCGATATTTCGATCCTGATGATGACGACGCACTTGCACGATTAATGTTCGAATCCGTGCATCAGGGAAGCGCGTGGCATGGCCTCAAGGCGCCAGGAATTCGCCAGGCCGAGAAGTTTTCTTGGAGAAAAACAGCGCTTGCAATGCGGGACATATATCGAAATTTTGCTGATCGACGATTGTGAACGACCATCGCGAACATAAGAATCAGTTCGATGACGCTCTGCCAGAGCGGTTTTCTGATATTCATCGATCGGATGAATTAAAGAAGCTTCGCGTGCACCAAGGGAGCGCGGAGCCATCGCCATACATCGTGAAGCTTTCTCGCGAAGAATCTGCTCCTCGCCAAGTCTCGAGTATTTCTGAAGAGATTGAAGCGCTCGCAAAGAGTTTGATTATTGACACTGACGATGAACAGCTCGCTCCGCAGTCACCGCAAGAGCACGAAGATTTGGGAATCGATTTTGCAGATATTTCTGAACAGCTCCGCGAGTTTGATACGGTGCTTTCTCATGCTGAGGTTCCGCAATCAATTCAGGGCACTTCACCAAAAGCTTCGCTGCCACGTCTTTCGCTTGATGACGCTCTTGCCGCGTTCATTGAAGCTCCGGTGTCTGTTGAAGCATTCGTGCCAGAAGAAGTGGTCGTCGAAGAGCAGCCGGTAACGGTTGTTGCTCAAGAACAGCTTACCGAAGCTGTTCCGGTGTCTCCATGGGTGACTGCATCGCCTGAGGAGTATGCGCAGAGCACCAATCCGGAACCTTCGGTCATGCGGAACGTCTTGCGTTTTGAGTGGGGATTTTTGCGTCATGCGCCGGTTCGTGCGCTTGCAGCATTTGTTCTCTTGTCGTTCGTCGTTGTGCTCCCGTTGCACGCCATGCAAACGCTTTCGGGAACAGCGCATCAGGTGGGAGCGGTTAAAGATATCGGAATCGCCGCGCTTGATGACGTTTCGCGAGCAACATCGGCGTTAAGTGCGCAGGACTTTGGTGCAGCGGAAACAGACTTTTCGGCAGCTGCCGAAAAGTTCGCAACCGCACAAGATTCATTGAATGATTTGCATGCCGGAGTTGTCGCGCTGGTGAACGTTATTCCGCAGACGGATCGCACATACGAATCTGTCCGAGGGTTAATTACTGCTGGGCAGGAATTGTCGCAAACCGCGTCGGTGATGGCAGAGGCGGTGGACACTATTCCGTCACAGTCGTCGACTGACATTGTGACAAAGTTGAACTTGTTGAACGCCTACATTGAAAACGCGCTCCCACACGTTTTAACAGCTCAGGCCGCGCTCGCAAAAATCGATGCATCAGTCGTTCCGGCGGCGTACACCGAAAAAATTGTAAAGTTACAGTCGGAAACACCGGCAATCGCGCAGTCGATGCAGGAATTTTTGACGTTTGTTCACACGCTAACTTTCTTGCTTGGCGGCGATAGCACCATGCGATATCTCGCGTTATTCCAAAACAACACCGAAATTCGTCCAACGGGCGGGTTTGTTGGCAGTTTCGCGGAGATCGACATGGATAATGGCGCAATTGCGAACATGAGACTTCCTGGCGGAGGAACGTATGACGTTCAGGGCCAGCTCGACGCATTTGTCGAGGCACCAAAGCCTCTTTCGCTGATTAATCCACGATGGGAGTTCCAAGACGGAAATTGGTTCCCGGATTTTCCGACGTCCGCAAAAAAGATGCAGTGGTTTTATGAGCACGCGGGTGGACCGACGACCGACGGCGTTGTTGCGGTGAACGCAACGTTCATCGAGAAACTTCTTGATGTTATTGGTCCAGTCGAAATGCCGGAATACGGACTCACATTAAACGCGGAGAATTTTGTGTTCGCAACGGAGAAAGCCGTAGAGATTGATGCAGATAAAACGAAAAATACGCCAAAAGCTATTCTCGGAGACATGGCGCCGAAGATTATCGAAAAGGTAAAAGCAGCCGATACAAAAACACTCATCGCTCTCGTCATGCTTGTAGAAAAAGGGCTTATCGAAAAAGATATTCAAGTGTATTTCCGTGACAATGATGCGGAGAAGACAATGCAGGATTTTGGTTTTGGTGGAGCAATCGCGCAAACAAAAGGCGACTACCTCATGGTTGTTGATACGAACATTGGCGGAGGGAAGACGGATGCGGTGATTGACCAAGACGTTGAGGTGTTGGTGAATATTTCTGAGAGTGGAAGTATTCAAAATGATCTTACCTTAACAAAGACGCATCACGGCATGGCAAGCGCATTGTTTAGTGGAAAGAATAACGTTGATTATGTTCGATTCTACGTTCCGGAGGGAAGTGTGCTCTTGTCTGCAGATGGCTTCGAAGCTCCGTCATCACGCTTGTTTGAGACATCCGACATTCCATTGACTCCTGATGACGATCTTTCTATCGTCATGAGCGGACAAACACGCGACTCGATTTCTGGTATGGATATTTGGAATGAGTTTGGAAAAACGGTTTTCGGTGGTTGGGTGCAGACGGCGCCAGGCGAAACGCAGGTTGTTCACGTGTCGTATCGTATCCCGCAGGTGTTGTTCTCAACCGACGCTGACACGTCACTTCTTGCCCGGTTACGCCGACAGCTGGGCTTTGATAACCACGATGGATACTCGCTGTTTGTTCAAAAACAGTCGGGAGTAGTCTCTCGCACGACGACAGTACACGTGAACGCTCCATCAACACTCAAGACATATTGGACGAATGGAACGAGTGAGGATACGAGCGTCGTGAGTACAGACAACGCGCGAGACGCGTTCTTCGGATGGATTTTTGCTCGGTAAGTATGCTTACAAAACGAAAGCGCCATCATGAAACACCTGTTTCTGCCGAACAGTCCGAGGCAGATATTGATGCTGGTCTTTCGGCAATTTATGGCGACGAGCGGGATGACTTAAAAATCGTCACCAAAGGTGGGTCTTCCTTAACGCAATTTCTCATTCGAACCATTATTGTACTCATGGTGCTGTGCGTTGTTGCTTTCGGTGGTTTTATTGTGTATTCGCGATTTTTTGGGACGGGGCAGGAGGGAAAGCCGCTGTCGATGGAGTTCATTGTTCCTGATGAATTGCAAAGTGGAGCGCGTACAACGATCGAATTCGATTACGCGAATCAAACCGCGTATCCACTCACAAACGTTGAAATTGACGTCAACCTTCCTGCAGGATTTGTGCTAACGTCGTCGACTCCGGCGGCAACCAGCGCGAACGATATGGTGTTTACACTTGGAACCATCGCGGGAAAAAGTGATGGAAAAATACTTCTTGATGGAGTGTGGAATGTCGATGTTCCGAGTACGACAGGTGTTCAGGCCCTAGCGTCATATAAACCTGCGAATTTTAACGCGCAATTTCACGATATCGCGACAAAAACTATTACGACGAATGCGAGTACAACCGTTGTGACGATTGATGCGCCAACAGCTACAAACGTTGGAGATATGGTGAGCTACACCATTCATGTGCAAAATACGGGCGTTGAAACGCTTGTCGCGCCTCAAGTAACGGTCACGTTGCCGACAGGATTCTTTGTTTCCACGAGTGTTCCTGCACTTGCGGCTGGTGAATCGCCGTCATACACACTTGCCGATATCCCGTCCCTTGCAACATCAACTATTGTGTTGACGGGAACGTTTGCGTCAGATGCTGCCGGAACGGCAACGCTCACTGCGGTGAGCGGAATTGCTGGAACACGATTTTCTCCGCAGGCAACAGCATCAGCGGTGACAACGGTGAAGGGGAGTGCGCTTTCGTTGATGATGGTGGGAAACGGGTCGCAAGGAACGGTGGTTGCGGACCCAGGTTCGCTTTTCCGCGTTGCGCTTCGTATTGAAAATACCAGCGATTCCCCAATAAGTGACGCGACGGCGCTTTTGGATTTTACGGCAGAAGATAATTTGCCAATTGATTGGAAGGGCGTGGTTCTTGCTGGCGGAAAGGTGACAGCAAAAGGCATTACTTTTGACGCAAAAACTATCGGAACGCTTGCAGCAGGCGATCACAAGACGCTCGATCTTGCGTTCCCACTAAAGCTTGATCTTTCTGCGGTGAGTAGTGCGTTTTCCGTCGTATTTTCTGCGACACGGGGCACGATAACGGTTCAAGCGGCTCCGCTTGCTGTTCAGCTGAATTCAGATGCCGCAGTATTGAGTTCTGTACGCTATTTTGACGACGACGGCGCACCTCTTGGAAGCGGTCCATTGCCTCCGGTTGTTGGGAATACAACGCACTACCGAGCACTTTGGACCATCGCGAGCGGGTTACACGGACTCAATACCGTGACAATGTCTGCAGTTCTTCCTGACGGCATCACCTGGGATGATTTTTCAACGGAAACAAGCGGATCGCTTTCGTATGACGCTGGAACGCGAACGGTTCGTTGGACATTGTCGAGCGTTCCGGCGGGGTCTGCGGCAGTAACCGCGCGTTTCAGTGTATCGATCACACCGACGACCGCCGATGCTGGTCTTGCGAAAACACTCGTTGGGAAGGCGGTATTGAACGCGAAAGACGACATGACAGGATCGGTTCTTGAGCGATCTGCTGATGCGGTAACGACAGAATGCATTGGAGATCTGTTTGCAAAAAATAAAGGCGTCGTGAAACCGTCTTAAATTACGCAGTGTTTTGGGGTAGTGCTCGGAGGGTTTCGAGAACGATTTTCCCCGTTTTTTCCCAAGAGAAATGTTCAGATTGCACAATTCCACGTTGCCCGAGTAGTGTCCGGAGTTTTGCACCGTGTGGTTCGTCGAGAAGCTGGTGAAGCGCTTGAGCGATATCGCTCACGTTTAAAGGGTCGACGTAAAGCGCAGCGTGACCAGCGACGTCAGGAAGGGAAGACGTCACGCTCGTCACAACTGGCGTCCCACAGGCCATTGCTTCAAGAACAGGAAGGCCAAAACCTTCATAAAATGAAGGGAAGAGAAGCGCTGTTGCTCCGCGGATCATCGCGGATTTGTGTTTTTCTGGGATGTACGCAACTTCACGAATGTCGTTGCGATACGCCGACGTTGCGAGAGCCGCATCGATTCGTTCAGTCTTCCAGCCCTTTGTTCCTGCAAGAACAAGGGGAATTGCTCGTCCTCCGTTATCGCGGAACATCGTGTATGCGGTAATAACGCTATCGAGGTTTTTGCGAGGTTCTCGCGTTGCGAGCGCAAGAAGATACGGGTGGTTTAAATCATATGCCGCTCGGTATGATCGATCAGATGACTGTTCTCGTGGGCAAAAGACGCTGTGATCAACGCCAAGAGGCGCGACGGCGATATGCTCGGGATCGATGCCGTAATACGTCACAGCATCGCGCTTGCTCTGTTCAGAAACTGCGAGTACACGCGAGGCTTGCTGAAAAATGACTTCTTCGCGTGCTGCCCGGGCGCGAAGATGGTCTTTCACGGTGAAAAAATTCGGGACTGTTTTGAGCGCGGCATCATGAAAGATGACGGCGTATGGCAGTCGAGTTTTGAGAAGGTGTGCATTCGGAAAAAGCCAGACGTCAGGCATTTCCGGAAGAAAACGTTCCATTGTTGGTCCAAAAGGTAGTGCCCAGAGTGCGTTTGCGGCTTTATTGGGAATAAAAAGTGGAGAGAGGGTAATGTTCTGTTCCCGGAACGTTGGAAGATTCATGAGCGTGTCTTCCGTTCCTGTCGCAAAAAGAAAAAACTCATCGTTCGGCGCTTGTGCTGCCATGGTGCGAACAAGCGATTCCGCAACAATCCCCACGCCGGTTTTGTGGGGAGCGGTGAGTGATCGAATGTCGACAGCGATCTTCATGACGAATGCGCTACTCGTTCTACGATATCATGTATCGATTTGCGAAAGCGTTCGACGGAAAATTGCTCGGCATGCGCTTTGATTGTTGTTGGGTTGAATCGCTTTTCGTCAAAGTGCAGCAGGGTGTCAGCGAGCGCTTCCCAGGTTTGTTCTGCGAAAAATGTTCCAGTGACACCTTCGATGACAGTTTCGCATGCGCCGCCTTTGTTGAAGGCGATAACTGGACGTCCGGCA
Source organism: uncultured Gammaproteobacteria bacterium (assembly GCA_964425965.1). GTDB lineage: Bacteria > Patescibacteriota > Patescibacteriia > UBA9934 > UBA9934 > CAIKHN01. The sequence goes on along the minus strand of CAYROW010000014.1, from coordinate 4,384 downwards.
GCCATTGATTCGACTGCGGTGATACCGAAATCTTCCTCATGCGGATGAATGAATGCGATGGCATTTGCAAAAAGCCGCGCTCGCTCTTCGTCAGTTACTCGTCCGACAAACGTGATGTTTGATTTTGCCATTCTCCGAAGCTTTTCTTCTTCAGGGCCGCTTCCGAACACAATAAGCGGAACACCGATACGATTGCATGCAGCAATAACAAGATCGTAGCGTTTGTATGACACGAGTCGTCCGCCAATAAGAAATGCGGTTTTTGGTGCGGTGTTTATAGTGAACGCGTGAGTGTCAACGGGAGGATATACGACGACGCTCTCTTTTCCGTAGTATTTCTTGATGCGTTGACGAACGGTTTCTGAGTTTGCAACGAAATAATCAACGCGTTCAGCGGCGAGCCGATCCCAGCTTCGGAGAACGCTTTGAATAAGAGGGAGAAGGATTTTAATAAATTTTGGCGCACGCAGTTCGTCGACGTAACTTGTTGCGTCGCTCCAGAGGTAACGCGTTGGGGTGTGGCAGTAGCAAATATGGACGGCGTTCGCGTTTGGAATAACGCCCTTAGCAAAACCGCTTGCGCTTGAAATAATAACGTCGTATTCCTGGAGGGGATAGTGTTCTGTTGCGATAGGCATGAGGGGAAGGAGCCATCGCATTTTACGAATTGCGCCGGGAATTTTTTGGAGGAATGACGTACGGATATCCTTGTGCCCAAAGACAGGGTCCATGGTTTGGGGATCGTAAAGAAGGGTAAAGGTCGGTGCAAGCGGCCAAAGGCTTTGTAAGACTTCAAGCACGCGCTCCGCGCCACCAAGTTGCGTCAAGTGATCGTGGACAAGAGCGACCCGCATACGTTTCACGATGGTTTAGTAGGCGCCACTTCGGAGGAGGATCGCGAGTGGCGTTTTTACCACAATGACGAGGTCCAGCCAGGGGCTCCAGTTCTCAATATAGTACATATCTAGTCGGACTTCGTCATCGAAGTCAAGCGACGCCCTGCCGCTGACCTGCGCCATGCCGGTAATACCAGGTTTAATGGTTAAAACCTTGCGTTGGTGTGGTTTATACATTGCAACCTCTTCTGGCAGGTGAGGACGAGGTCCAACAAGACTCATGCTCCCAATGAGGACGGAATAAAACTGCGGAATCTCATCGAGGCTCCAGTTTCTGATGAATCGTCCAACACGAGTCACGCGGGGATCATTGTGGAGTTTAAAAAGTGGAGTTCCTTCGCGTTCGTTTCCGTAGGTTTTGAGGAACTCCGGGTTTGATCGAAGTGCGTGAGCGCCACGAATCATCGACCGGAATTTTAGGAACGCGAATTCTTTTCCGCTTTGACCAACGCGGGGTCGTGAGAAGAAAATTGGTCCTGGATTTTCAAGGACGATTGCGAACGCAAGAAGGATTTGCAGGGGGAGGGTGACAATAATAAGGATTGCGGAGACGACAATGTCGAAAATGCGTTTATAGATGGCTCCCCAGCCGTCGAGCGGCGTTTTTGGGACTTCAATGACGGGTTGCTCGGCGAACGTATGCATGATTGGTCGCAGTGTGCTTCCAGCAAAAAGGTCGGCGCTGTAGAGGAATGTGCAGTGTTCAGTATCGGTAAATACTTTAATTGCCGTGACGTCGACGCGTGACGCATCAGGGTCCGCGAGAATAATTGCATCAAGTTCGTCGTTGCGTTTCAGCGCAAGCAGCCGTTCGCGACTTTCCGGAGTGAATTGTGCGATATGGGTAATAACGCGATATCCAACGCTTGGATGTGTTTCAAAAAAGCGTTTGAGTTCATTGCCGCTTTTCGTTTTTCCCACAATTGCGACCGCATACACGCCAATTCCAAATTTTCGCAACGACCGTTGAAGGAGTCGAAGAAGAATGCGGATACTCACCACAAATACGATTGCGAGAACCCACGCGGCAAGTACGATGAATCGCGATTCAAACAGTGCTCGCGAAAAGAACGCGACAGCAAGAATAAGAGCGATACTTGTGGAAACGCCGGTAATAACGCGAGTCATTTCTGAGGCGATCCGCCGTGGGTGAATCACGTACAGTCCAGACATTGCGAAAATCGCCATGGTTACGAGCGCCATTGGGAGGATGACGCTGACGTATTCTTCGAATGATAACGCGAAGAGAACTGGCTTAATTGATGTAAAGATTGACGTGAAACGAAGCGAGTATGCAGCCATCGCTGCAGAGATGAGTGCAAGATAATCAAGCGGAATAAGGAGAGACGCAAATGCTAAATCTGCACGCTTCATATGGAAGTAGTTTACACCAGAAACGAAAATCACGACCGTCAGGCCGTGATTCTCGATGAGTAGATGCAGACTTCCCCTGTTGCGACCAGTTTCGATGGACGACGAGCAAATGTTGCGAGGCGTACTTCGTGGTACGTTGAGCAACTTTGTGATGGCGTGAGTCGAAAATGGGCCAACAGGGAAAGTCTGTCCGTTGGGGGATACTGGTAAGCCGAATTCTGTCATAGCGCGAATCTTCCACCACGAAGATTGTTGCCGGGACGATCATCTCTCTGTGCGAGCGACCAATCTTGCTCTTGCACCAGCGTGGGTTTGCCACGTCTCCATGTTGCCATGGGACGAGCGATGAAGCATGCGCCTTGCGGCGACACACACCAACGCACTTTTCACTTTTGATCAGACCGAAGTCTGACTTGTATGGTCTCTGTGGTACTTTCCCTCGGTTTAAGCATCGTCATTCAGGGCGATGGTGCGCCGAATCTGAATCGTCATGCCGTATGCCGGGTCGTCGTTAACGACACACTGTTTCGTCTGCGATTGCTCGCAAACGGGTGTTCGGACTTTCCTCTCTGCAGAGCCCCGTGGAGCCATGCCGAGCGACCGCCTTATATCCCCAGCGGAAGGCAAGAATAGCAGAAAAAGTGTGAAAAAGCAAACGCGACGCCTTTCGTGGGCGCCGCGTGTGGAGCTTCCTGAGGCGTGCTCAGGAGTGCGTCAGTTGTCGAACGGCTCGAGCCAGTCCGTTCCGTCGCGCTGGATGGTGGTGAACGCATTCGCGTTGGGCTTCCGGTCTGCGAACTTCTTCGCATAGGCCTCTGCCTGCGCGATGTGCTCTTCGGTGAGCTGGCACTTCGAGGAGACGTGGCTCATCGCGAGCCCCTTCGCCTGCCCATGCTTCTTCACGTTGCAGATCACGAGCATTGCACGTGCCTTGCGAAGGACGAGGGCGATCGGTTCCGTGGGGAACAGCTGCTCGACGAGGCTGGTGGCGGTTTCGGTGCCCTGGAGAGCCTCCGTTGCCATCAACCCAGCCTTGAACTTGCCCTTCAGCATGACGGCCGTCGGTTGACGCGCGAGCCACATGCTGACGACGAGGAAGCCGAGACGTCGCGATTCCTCGACGTTGGCATCTCCGGCCAGGAGCCAGAGCTCCGAGACGCTGACGGACTCGGGGATGGTGATCTGCGGAATGGGCGGGGGCGGAGCCTTGAGCTTCCGACCGTTCTTGGCATTGCTGCGCGGAGTGGGGTCCGTTCCATTGGCCCAGCTGGGGGGCTGGGGCCGAAGCACGGTGCCGCGACCATAGGGGGAGTGGGTGTCGAACATCGGGGTTCCTTTCCTTCAGGTTCCATCTGTTACTGCGTACGCCGTTCTCCCGGATCGGAGAAAAGCGTTGAGAGTGTAGCACTTTTTCGCGAATTGTCAACGAAACAGTGCAAAAAAGTGTGAAAATATTTGGAAAAAGAACGATGCGGCGGCTCGTCAGCCGCCGCACCAGTTTTCGTCCCTCAGTTGATGTTGATGCTGGCGTCGATCGAGCGCTGGTAGGCGTCAGCGATCGGATCGACGACGTCCTTCCTTCGCGGGAGAGAGGGTTCCTCCGTTTCCTTCGGGTCGAGGTCCGCGACGTTGATGTCGTTGCGCGGTTGCGCCGAGTAGCGCCGCGGACGGCGCTGCGACCGCTCCTTGCGTTTCTTGCTGTTCAGGTACAGCTCGCGTGCACGAGCCATCAGGGTTCGGGCTTCCCCGGGCATTCCCAGGGTGACCGCTTCGGGCTGGTAGAGGAGTGTCTTGAGGATCTCCACCAGACGGCGGTGACAGCTCTTGAGTTCCTTCGCCGCGTCGCCGAGCGATCGCGATTGCATTGCTCCGACCCGCTTGACGTTGCCTCGAACTTCGCGAGCGAGCTTTAGGGGGTGAACCTGTCGTCCTCCCAGCTTTTCCGGGATGCGACGAAGGGGAAGGGGTTGAGAAATCGTGTGTAGCAAACGAACTCCGTAGCTGTAGAACATTCGCGCTCGTCCGAGACTGGACGAGTTGGAACAGCGTGCCACAGGACTTCCGTTTTGTAAACTCAAAACCCCCAGGACACTCGAGAATCTCGAATGTTCTGG
>CAYROW010000013.1:0-17544 GCA_964425965.1 uncultured Gammaproteobacteria bacterium | reverse complement strand
GGAATGCGCACAACGCCGTCTATCATCGCGGTTGCGAAGAATGGGGAGCGATTGGTGGGGCAGCCGGCAAAGCGACAGGCGGTGACGAACCCGAAGAATACGTTGTACTCCATTAAGCGCCTTATCGGTCGCAGGTTTAGTGATGAGGAGGTTCAGCGCGATATTAAGCTCATGCCGTTCTCGATTATTGCTCGAGGAGAAGGAGTTGCAATCAAGATGGGAGAGAAGGATTTCTCGCCACAGGAAATTTCGGCAATGGTGTTGAGCAAGATTAAGGCCGATGCGGAGGAAAAGACCGGCGAAAAGATTTCGGAAGCCGTCATTACCGTTCCTGCGTACTTTGATGATGCTCAGCGTCAGGCAACGAAGGATGCTGGTGAAATTGCGGGTCTCAAGGTGCTTCGTATCATCAACGAGCCAACGGCTGCGGCTTTGGCTTACGGATTCGATAAGAAAGTTGGTCAGAAGATTGTTGTGTACGATCTCGGTGGTGGAACGTTCGATGTTTCCGTTCTCGACGTGAGCGAAGGAACCGTTGAGGTGCTCGCAACAAACGGCGACACACACCTTGGTGGAGACGACTTCGATTTGACCATCATGAAGTGGATTTTGGACGAGTTTAAGAAGCTTGAGGGAATCGATCTTTCCGGCGACGCACTCGCAATGCAGCGTATTAAGGACGCCGCAGAGCGCGCAAAGATTGAGCTTTCAACTGCACAGACTACCGAAATCAACCAACCATTCATTACGTCTGGTGCTGAAGGACCAAAGCATTTGGTGATGTCGCTTTCTCGCGCAAAGCTCGAGGAGCTTGTTGGCGGACTCGTCGATAAGACGATGGAACCAGTAAAGAAGGCGCTTGCAGACGCAAAGATGGACGCAAAGTCTATCGGTGAAATTGTCATGGTTGGTGGTATGACCCGCATGCCGCTTGTGCTTGCGAAGGTTGAGGCATTCTTTGGTAAAAAACCAAACGTGACGGTGAATCCAGACGAAGTTGTTGCCGTTGGTGCTGCGGTGCAGGCTGGTGTTATGCAGGGCGACGTGAAGGATGTGCTTCTCTTGGACGTTGCGCCACTTTCCCTTGGAATCGAAACCATGGGAAGCGTGTTCACGAAGTTGATTGACCGCAACACCACAATTCCTACGTCGAAGTCGCAAGTGTTCTCGACTGCTGCTGACAATCAGCCAGCCGTCACGATTCGCGTTGGTCAAGGCGAGCGCCCAATGTTTAACGACAACAAAGTGCTCGGACAGTTCGATCTGTCTGGTATTCCACCAGCACCTCGTGGCGTGCCGCAGATTGAAGTGAAGTTCGACATTGATGCGAACGGAATTTTGCACGTGTCGGCAACCGACAAGGCAACCGGAAAGGCGCAGACAATTACCATCACGTCATCGAGCGGGCTCTCGAAGGAAGAGATTGAAAAGATGAAAGCTGATGCAGAAAGTCACGCAACCGAGGACAAGCAGAAGCAGGAACTCATCGAGGCTCGCAACATTGCCGACACAATGGTGTACACCGTCGAGAAGATGCTCGCTGATAATAAAGAGAAGGTTTCCGAGGAAGATAAAAAGATTCTCGAGGAGAAGATGGAAGCAGTGAAGAAGGTGAAGGATACGGACGATCTCGCAGCAATTAAAGCTGCGGGCGACGATCTTTCGAAGGAAGCGCAGCGCGTTGGTGGCGCAATGTATGCAAAGGATGACGCTGCAAAGAACGCGGCAGCCGGCGCAGCACCAGAAGCAGAATCAACAGCGAAAGATGCAGAGTTTACAGAGAAGAAAGACGACGGAGCATCTGTCTAAATGCAGTTGACGGCGGCACTTGTGGTGCCGCCGTCTGGCGTGGTGGGCTAGTCGTCGTCCTGGAGTGATGTTTCGGCGATCCCCTCATGGGGTTGCCACTCGGTCGCGAGCGGGAACCGTGGCGTCTTTGGCCTCGTAATGCCTCGCACCATCCTCTCGTAGGGCCCGAACGCAGGGTCATCATGCGAAACGGGCTCACTGATGAAGCGCCGCGTCATCATGTCTGCCCACGTGTGCCGTCGCATTTCAACGCCGCGAGGGGTTCGGTCGGCAATCACCAAGTCCCAGCCTGTCCCTCGCCGCATTGGCGGAAAAAGCATTCTGGGCAGATGATAGAAGCGGACACGCTCCGACTGTTCGCCTCGCGCGCCACGAACACGTTCGCGAATGCACTCGAACTGTTCAAGGAGCCCTCTCGCGGACTTGATCCGCGGATGAAGCTCGACAGTTGGTGCGTGGAGCGCGACGTAGCATTTGCGAGTCGTTGCATACACGACGGCGTTGGCAAGACTCATCACTTCGTCACGGTTGGCATTGAGCGGAGTGTGGCACACGAGGACAATCAACCGTCCACGCTGCGCCACAACAGACACGAAGCTCGCAATCGGCTTCGATGTGCAGACTTGCGGCGATGCATGGTGCATGAACGTCTCCTTGGGTGGAAAAAAGGTATCAGGAAAGTATCGTGGGACAAAGATTCCCTGTGTATAGGTTATAATCTCCTTTCTCTATGACCACGAACAAAGAATACGCACTCCTTTGCGAGTTCGCGACGCAGTCCACGAACGGGTTAAATAGTTTCATGCACGTGTTTGACCGCACCATGTTCCCCGCAGGTGAGCAGCCAGTTCTTCGTGGGTTCCTTGCAATGCGCCTCACGCATTTGCCAGAGAATCCGAACGTCGAGGTGTATGTTACCGACGGATCGAATACGCTCGTTGAAAAAGGTACGATGTTTAGGCAGCAGATTAAAGGACCAAACGCGAACCTTCTCGTCCGCATTGGCGGTATGACAGTGCCAAAGGCGGGGGAGTACCGCATTTGGTCGCGCGTTGATGGATCCGAGCCTTTGGAACTTTGTACGTGGTACGCAGAAGAGAAACCAAAACAAGCCTAGATTTTTCTTCATATCTTATGAAAATCATCGATCGCATCAAGCTCATGTTTGTAAAGGGCGGATCGCCTGACGAAAAACGTCCAGACGACATGACGTCAAAAAATACATGCGCAATTGGCGACAAATGTTGCCAGGCGCCATCAGCAGAGCAGAAATCAGATTGCGACGATTGTTGCGATTGTGATTGCAAATAATATGGGAGAGCGCTTGCGAAAGTTTACGTCAGGAACACTCAAAACCGTGCTTGCGGGAATGTTGTACGTTGTATCGCTTCCTGCAGTGCGTAATTGGTTAATGAACTTGCTCGTCGGAAAGCGTAAAGCGAATCAGAAAGTGATCGACGTTGAGGCGAAGAAAGAATAAATCGTATGACCATGAAGAACATTTGGAGCTGGAAAGTATTCGGCATTGCTTTCGTGGTTTTTGCGATAGCGAATGGCATTGGTTGGTATCCAGTTTTCTTCAACCTTCCTCAGAACGAAACGTGGAATATGGTTTCGTTCGGCATCTCTTTGCCAGCATTTGTGACGTTGTCGCGTTGTCTTGATCAAGCATGTGGTCATGACTTTTGGTTCGATCCCGCATTCTATGTGCTCGCTTTCGTTGTATCGCCAATGATGTACGCTGCGGTTGTGACTCTTGTTTCTGCGGCTATTCGCAAGGTTCGCAATCGATTGAAATAATGTATGGCTGGTAAAGATTTCTACAAAGTCCTGGGCGTTGAAAAGTCTGCATCGCAAGACGATATTAAGCGTGCGTTTCGAAAATTGGCGCATGAGCATCATCCGGATAAGGGCGGAAAGGAAGAGAAGTTTAAGGAAATTAACGAGGCGTACCAAGTGCTTGGTGACGAGCAAAAGCGCAAACAGTACGACCAGTTTGGCTCTGCGGCGTTTGATGGCAGCGGCGGAGGAAATCCGTTTGGTGGCGGCAATCCGTTTGGCGGCGCTGGATTTGATTTCAGCGGCGCAGGGTTCGAGGATTTGGGCGATATTCTTGGCGGCATGTTTGGCGGTGGTGGCCGTCAGCAGCGCGAGCCAAAGGGGGAGGATTTGGAGGTTGGTATTCGTTTAAAGTTTTCCGAAGCGGTGTTCGGCGTCGAGAAGGAGATTCCGCTGACAAAACATTCGAAGTGCCCACGTTGTGCAGGAACGGCGGCTGAGCCTGGGACAAAGATGAAATCGTGTGCCACGTGCGACGGAAAAGGATTCCGCGTTACGATGCAGCGCACCATGCTTGGCGCAATGCAGATGAAGACCGCGTGTACGGAATGTCATGGTCGCGGCGAAAAGCCAGAGAAAGACTGCACAGAATGTCATGGTAAAGGCGCGGTGCATGGCCGAACAACGGTACGCGTCGATATTCCCGCAGGAGTTGATGACGGTATGAGTGTTCGCGTTCGTGGCGAAGGTGAGAGTATTGGCGCACAAGGCGAACCAGGCGATTTGTATCTTCGATTACGCGTTGAACCAGATCCGCGATTCACGCGTGACGGTTTTACCATTTATGTCACGAAGAATATCGGCTTTACGCAGGCTGCGCTTGGCGACACCGTTGACGTCGATACGGTTGACGGCAAGGTCGAAGTAAAGATTCCACAAGGCACACAAAGCGGCGACGAGCTGAGACTTCGCGGAAAAGGTGTGCCATCAAACCGCGGTCGAGGCGATCAGATTGTTATCGTGAAAGTGGTTACGCCAACAAAGCTCGACAAGCGCATGCAGGAGCTGTTGAAAGAGATGAATTTACGTGAGAAATAAGGCGAAATTTTCATTTGGGATTCTTCTGGAGAGATGATAGGATGTGCGGTATATGCAGCACATCGCAATCCTTACCGGTGGGCAAAGTTCAGAGCGAGATATCGCGCTTCGATCTGCAAAAAATGTTCAGTCTGTCCTGAGTGATCGATATGTCGTCGAGGTGTTCGATGTTCCCGCTGATCTTCCAAAATTTCTGAATCACTATCAACGGTTCGACGCTGTGATTCCAATGTTACACGGCACTGGAGGTGAAGATGGTGTGATACAGGGATTTTTGGAAACGCTCGGGGTGCCGTATATTTTTTCTGGTGTTCAAGCTCATGCGATCGCAATGGATAAGGATAAAACAAAAACCATCGTTGCCGCCGCTGGTATTCGAGTTCCGAGATCGGTGATGACGCGTGATCGACTCGGTACGCGATACAGCCGTCCCGTTGTTGTGAAACCGTACAATGGGGGAAGCAGCGTGGCGACTGCAGTGGCACGGTCGCAGGAAGAACTCGATATCGCACTTGCAAAGGCGTTCGAATATACCAGCGCTGTGTTAATTGAAGATTTCGTTCAAGGCGACGAATTTACTGTCGCGGTTGCTGATATCGACAGCGAAACGATTGGGCTTCCTGTGATCGCGATTTGTCCAAAAGACGGATTCTTCGATTTTGAAAGTAAATACAACGTCGCAACACTTGCAGACGAAATCTGCCCTGCGCCAATCTCGGATGATCTCACGAAGCAGTTGCAGTTCATTGCGCTGACGGCGCATCGTGTGCTTGGTTGTCGTCATGTGAGTAGAACGGATATCATCGTGGACGGAGATGGAAATGGATGGTTCCTTGAGACGAACACGATCCCTGGAATGACGAAAACTTCATTGCTTCCAAAAGCGCTGCACGCAGCGGGATACGATTTTGCTGCGGTGCTTACGTCATGGATTAATGATGTATCAAGAAAATAATTATGGCTGAAACGCTTTACCGAAAATACCGTCCACAGTGCTTTGCTGATGTTGCGGAACAAGAGCATGTATTACGAACCATTCAGCAACAGTTGGCGAAGAATACGGTTGCGCATGCGTATCTTTTTTCTGGTCCGCGGGGAACAGGAAAGACGACCATTGCACGTTTGCTTGCGAAGGCATTGAATTGCGAAAATCGAAAAGCGGGGGAGTCCGAGCCGTGCAACGCGTGTTCGTCGTGTACGGATTTTGCATCAGGGCGATTTATGTCGTGCATCGAAATTGATGCTGCGTCGCAGACCGGCGTCGATAACGTTCGCGACAATATTATTGAGAACGCGCGTTTTGCTCCAAGCAGAGGATCATTCAAGGTATTTATTCTCGACGAAGTTCATATGCTTTCGGGTTCGTCGTTCAACGCGTTATTGAAGACGCTCGAGGAACCACCAGCGCATGCAATTTTTATTCTCGCAACCACCGAACTCCACAAAATCCCTGCAACCATCGCATCGCGTTGCCAGCGGTTTGAGTTCCATCGCGTTCCGCCGGTGGTGATGATGCCGCGCCTGAAAAAGATCGCAGAAGCCGAAGGGTTCACGATTGACGATGACGTTCTTGCGCAAATCGCGCGCTTAAGTGAAGGCTGTTTGCGTGATGCCGAGAGTTTACTTGGCCAGGTGCTCGCGCTCGGCGAGAAAAACGTTACGCTCGCCGTCGCATCGCTCGTCTTGCCAATGACGAATATTGCGGTCGTGACGGATATTGTTGATGCTGTTGCGGCAAATGACGCACAAAAGGCGCTGAAGATTGTTGGAACGTTCGTTGCTGATGGAGGGTCAGTAAAACATCTCATCGAAGAGCTCCTCGAGTACGTTCGTACGGTGATGTTTGCCGCTTTTGGCGACACGACAATCGACGCGTATGACGCAAAGACGATTGAACGATTGAAGACAGCAGGGTCGATGTTTGGCATCACGCGATCACAGATGTTCCTTGATGCGTTGTTGTCCGCACGAACGCGATCAAGCTTGCCGGCAATTCCACAAATTCCACTCGAGATTGCGATTTTGGACGCGTGCGAGAAGAAGACGATTGTTTCTGCGCCGGTCGTCGCCCATTCCGCGCCAAAGCCGTCAGTGAGTACTCCGAGTGTTCCTCCGTCGCGCATTGTTGAAGAGCCTGCTACACCTGAGGAGCCTATTCGTTACGACTTTGCACCAATTCAGCAAATGGAATCTGTTGCCGCTGATCAACCAGTAGGTTCTGCCGAGGCGCCGATTTTTCCGCTTGAGGAGATCGTGAACAAGTGGGAGCGATGTATTGCGATTGTTGCAGAGGATAACGTTGCGTTACCGCTCGTGCTTCGTGGCGCCGTCCCTGCGAAAGTGGAAGGCTCAGTCGTCACGTTGTCGTGTGCGTACGCATTCCATGCCGATGCATTAAAAGAAGCAAAAGCAAAACGCTTTGTTGAAGACGCGATTGAAAAAGTCTTACAACATCGGGTCACTATCGTGTCCGTTCATGTTCCGGTAAAAGAAACGAGTGATGCGGTGACGGATTTTGTGAGTCAGCTTGGGGGCAGTCTGGCGTAACGGATTACGCGAGATGTTTTTGCGACGCGAAGTACGCTTGAGCACGGCCGACGTCGTCCGCAACTTTTTTGCGCATCGATTCCTCGCCAGTCCAGGGAATGAGGTCGGAAAGTTTTGATCTGATATCGACGCTGAGTCGCGTGCCGTACAAGTCGCCGACGAAATTGAAAAGATGAACCTCGAATTTGCCGTGGCCATCAGCGTCGAAACAGACGAGGCATTCAAAATGCTTCTCGCCCCACGTCGCATATCCGGCGTATACGCCAGGAGCGAGGTCTGGGCGCTTGAGAAGCGAGATGTTCGCCGTTGGAACGCCGTAGATTTTTCCTGCGATTCCTTCGCCACGAATGACATTTCCCGTTATCATCGCCATAGAACATGACTGTAGCATAAACCGGCAAAGCTTAGCTTCGGTATGTGGACAGCGAATGTTTTTGGCTTATATTTGTGAGATCTTAATGTTAAAGCTTAGCTTTGGCCGCTTCGATCGTAGATTTTTGCTGATGCGTCGAGGAGCGTGAGGTCGATCACTTGAGTAAGCATCTCCTCCTCGCTGTGTTCGATTCGTCCGATCGGGCCGAGGATTGGCATGACGATCTGTGAATGACCGATGAGCGTGTCGGTTGAGCCGTTGGGGAACGTCATTACTCCCGCGGCATTGCAATACACGAGTGCAGCGTTTGTTTCCACTGATCGTGTCAGGCAGAGGGCGTCGAGGAGTTGTTCTTCCGATCGTAGATTTTGTTCTGCCATTGATTCCGCGATCTCGCGATACCAGTAGCTTGGACAGTAGACGATTTGAACGTCCTGTGCTCTCATTCGATCGAAGATCTCTGGGAACAACATGTCCCAGCAAATGACGATTCCTGCCTTGCCGAATCGTGTATCGAATACTGGTGCCTCGGTTCCTGGATTCAGGAATCGATACTCGGAAGGGTAGAGATGATTCTTTCGATATGTTCCAAGAATATTTCCTTCGAAATCAATGTAGTAACTTGTGTTGAAGTTTCCCTCGTCCGTTTTCTCCATTACCGATCCTGTCACGATATCAATTGAATATTTCTTTGCGAGAGTCTGAAATCGATCGCGAACTGCACGGTCGGCATCGAGTTTCGTGAGATCGCCGAAGATTGATGCGGTGATGCAGTCTTCGGGGAAGACGATGACATCGGTCGCATCGGATTTTGCTCGATGAATGAATTCTTCGATGCGTTGGAAGTTTGTTTCAGGATCAAGATGCTTAATGAAAAATTGAACAACCGTAATGCGTGGATGCATAAAAGAGGTTAAGAAATAAAAGGTATTTCTTAACGCATCTTCGGTGGTTCAAAAATCGTTTGGCTGATCATAGTGTGAATCTATCACAAAACCCTCTATCTGAACCATTTTTGACGTGAACCCCGAAAATCGTGTATATTCTTCTGCGTTCGATGAAGTCGTAGAACGATCGCATTTGAGGCTAGTTTCGGTGAAAGTCGAGGAAAGCTTTCGAGGCGTACTTCTTGGTACGTTGAGAAAGTTTCCGATGACTTGAGCCGAAAATAGACCAAATGAGGGCGTTCTACCTACTCCGAGATCGTCTAACGGCAGGACAACAGACTCTGAATCTGTTTATCATGGTTCGAATCCATGTCTCGGAACCATCTAGTACCCGTTCTGGGCGACCTGAACAGGGCACTGGTCCAAGCGAAACCCCCAAGTCGTAAGACTCGGGGGTTTTGCGTTTGGCGACCCATTACGACCTCTTTGGGTAGGCGGTTTTATCGTTCAGCGTTTTCAGCCTGATCCACCACGTTTCCCGGTTTAAACATTTCGATTACTGCCGCTACTGCCTCTCGCCTCGTTTCCTCACCGGCATCCGTTGAAAAGAATACCCGATCACCATAGTCCGTTAATTCTTGAAGAACCCAGTCACAGCGATAATACGATAACACTTGTTGGTCAACAGATTCTCTCCCGTAACCCTCAAAGAACAGAGAGGCTTCATCACGGCCAAGTATAAACATGAGATCTCGTTCTTTAGGAGCCAACATAACCGCATCCCAATCAACGATATGAATTTGCTCGTCCGGACTGACAAGGACATTGGCAAGGTGAATATCCGTATGGCAGATCATGTTATCTGGTGGATTTTCTAGAATCCGATCGCTACTCTTCTTTGCGCGTTTCAAGATGCTTTCGATGACTTCTTGTTTTTGATTCCAGAAGTCAGCAAATGAGCTTTGTTGAGAGTCGGCAAAATTTCCTTGATCAATTCTGCTTTTGATTTTTTCGATCCACAACCAAGCTTCCGAGATGAATGTTTCGACTTTAAGCCGGATTGCTAGTTCTTCAGGAAGTTTGGATTTATGAATAGCGGACAAAGTTTTTCCGAATTCTTGCCACTGTTCATGGGAAAGGCCGGATGCGTCAGCAGAAGTCGCGTCAATGTACGAAAAGAGAATAAGCACATACTCATCACACTGTGCCCAAAGTTTTTTTGCCTGCGTAGAGAGTGGTGCAACGATGGCGCTAATTCCAGAATCGTAAAGATAGCGACTCGTTTCGATGCTGGCTCCATCAAACCCGCCCTTTTTCAATTTTAAGAAATACTTATCCTCTGAGGCATCAACGGAGTAAATCCAGGTATTCGAAGCGTTTCCGATCGGTAAAAAATTGATTTGGGTAGCGCTAATACCGTAATCACTCTTGAGAACTGCAATGATCTTTTTATCATCAATTTTTGGTTTTTCGAGCATACACGAAGGCTATATATGAGACTCCAACCACGACTCCTTGAAGTAACAGTTAAACCGTCCATTGAATTTTTGAGCGGCTCCGGCTGATAAATCACTGATAAGTGACTCGGCAAGATACAGCTTGGTTCTCGTGATCAAATCTGGAGTTTTAAATAAATCCGGATACGATGTTTTTAGATTCTTAATCTCATCAACAACTTTGAATCCTCTCCATCGATCCTCGAGTTTTTCTTCGACGAAATAGACAGGGGTGCAAAAGAAATCGAGCAAATGCCAAAGTTCGTAATCTCTTGGAGCTTGGCGGGCAAAATCAAAATCAATAATCCCCGTTAGGATGCCATCTTGATGAAGGATGTTATCAAAGTGGAGGTCGTTATGAACGAGAACTGGCTCGCTGCTATCTCTGAGGATTGATTTGTGTTCGTTATAAAACTTCTCAAGAGATTCAAAGTTTGCGAGCGTTTGCGCATCGAGCTTTGTCTTATCGACATCATCAAAATGCGTATAAGAATCTATCGCCATTTCCCAATTATCAAATTGTCGTGGGCGAGGGAGGGCGTACGCATCAAACTTAATTGAATGAAAAATTTTTAGTTGTTCAGCAACTTGAGCCATCAAACTTTCCTTTTGCACCTCGGAAAAACCCATCCAGTCTTCTGACAATTTTCGGCCATTCACTTTTTCCATTAAAAGATACCGGCGACCATCCAATTCACCAGCATCTAAAATTCTAGGGACTTTGGCTCCAGCAGATACCGCAAGTGCGATGATTTCTGACTGATGCTCGGTAACGTCGAGATTATTTTCAATCTTAAGTACATAATCTTGCCCGATCTGATAAACACGGTTTACTTGACCGCCTTCAAACCGAAAAATAGGGACAGAGCCTGTTATGCCATTTTTTGAAACTATCTTTTCAATTAACTTCTCATCATTCTTCATATCTATGCCTTTGCAACCAACGAAGCCATCGCTTGCCAAGCAGTATCTTTCCATTCACTTTCTTGCAGACCATTTATAGGAAGCCAACCGATTTCCGTCACTTCGTCTGGATCAATAATCGTCTTGTCTTGTTCGCCGATTAGCTGAATATGGAAATAAGCCCGGACTGCATGACAATATTCCTGAGTGCTCAATCGAAAAAAGTTTGAATCAATAAGTTTGGGATCGACATCTATCTTCTTGGCTCGATATCCGGTTTCCTCAAAAACCTCTCTAAGCAAAGCCTCTTCAAGAACTTCTTCAATCTCAACGCCGCCGCCAGGCAGTTCCCACTTTTTGGTTGCCTTAGCACGTACAGCGAGGACTTCATTTTTCTCATTGATCGCAATCCCATAAACAGACACCCTCCAGAGAGGAATAGCGTCATCTGGTCGTTCATGGGGATTGCCATGAATATCGTAATAGGTTCTGTTCATAGGATTAAACTGACTACTAATTCTGCCTAAAGTAGTGAAAGCGTATCAAAATCAGGATGGTAAGTCGAGCTAGTTATCGGCTGTTTTTCTTCACCTTTTCGATCACGAGTTTCTTGCCCTTTAGGACAATCCGACTCTTGAGCTGTTCAAGTAGCTGTCGACGCTCTTCCTTCGTGCCTTCTTGCAGGATGAATTTGGCACAAGCGTAGACATCGACCTTCGGCATATTCTCGATGTTCTGCGGTACAACTGCCATCTTCGACACGATAGACATGAGCCGATGCAACTTCTCCATTTCGGCTTTGATCAGGTCGACTGTCGCAAGCTCGTCGATGCCGACCTCCTCGATAATCTTGAGAAGTTGCTCAATTAGTTCTTCCTCGCGTAAGTAAGATTCGCGGCACGTTCGATCAACCTGCTTTGTGCAGTGATAGTAAACGTATCGCTTTACCGTTCCGTCGCGGAGGCGTTTGATCTTTTCTTCTGCTGTCACGCCCGCACCGCACGCTCCGCAGATGAATAATCTGGTATATGAGAATTCTTTCAATCCCTTGGTGCCTTTGGGGATTAAGTGCAAATTCTCTTGCACCCGATCAAACAACTCTTGTGAAATGATCGCGTCGTGCTTTCCTTTGTACCATCTGCCACTTTTCAGCGGGAACTCGTAGCGTCCGGTGTAGAAGGAATTGCTTAGCATCGTGTAAACATTGCTGAGCGCGATCTTCTTTCCGGTTCGGGTACGGAACATGATTTCGTCGTCCAGCCATCGTTTCAATTGGCGACCCGTCCAACATCGGTAACCGACCTTCTCGAACGCCTCACGGATAGTCGGCGCGCGTTCTGGATCGATGAAGACACGCTTGGTGCCTTTGTCTGCGTTTTTGTCATGTAAGTATCCGAGCGGCGCCATGTTGGGACGATAGCCCATCTCGACTTTAGCCTTTAGTCCGCGTTTGATATTCACGCTCTTGTTATCGTTTTCCAGTTTCGCCTGGCTACAGAGCATCATGAGCATGAACTTGTCGCTTGGTGAGTTGGTAAATCGCGAACCGTTTGTTCGAATCTCACGGATACCTCCTTGGTCCATGAGGTCAACGAGCGTGCCGAGATCACCCGCGTTACGACTTAGGCGGTCAGGTGCCCAAGCGAGGATACCGTCGAACTTCTTGAAACGGATATCCTCGATGAGTCTATTGAATTCGGGTCGCTGACCGGATGCTTTGGCCGAGTGACTCTCTCGTCGGATTTCGGTCACGAGCAATCCATCTCGCTCGGCGGCCGCAAGCATCTCTTTTACCTGCGATTCGATGGACAGGGCTTGAAGCTCGTCTTGCTCGGTGCTTTTACGTGAATAGAGGCAGTAACGTATCGGTCCCGGTGGTAAGGGCTGTTGCCCTTGGTCAACGCCCTCCTGGGCGGCGAAAGTGGCTGTATCGCTCATATATTGCCGTTATGTGGCAAGGACATTGATGCCACATCTGTCCGGGGTTCCTAGCCCCTCTCGGCAAGCTGTAGGTAACTCACAAAAAAGTGAGACACGCCAAATGTCCTCTAAAACTGTCATATTTACGCTAATGTAGGCTAAAATATGTGAAATGAGACACTGTCTCGTATACCCCCTATGTAGTGTCTCATTTGTCTCATTTTACCCCCGATCCGTGTTCCACTTTGTACCAGTTTTGCCTCAAGTTCTATGCGACCTAAACAGGGCCCACGGCCTACTGGAAAGGTGCCCCAAAGTCCCCTCAAAGGCTCCAATCTAGACCGGGCCGCAGAACCATCACGACCTGTTCCTGATTACCGGGACAGGGGGTGACCAAGTAAAAGCCCGAAGTCGCAAGACTCCGGGCTTTTGCGTTTGGCGACCCTACTTTTTCACTCTCTCTTCTTTAGTTTTACGTACACGTGGATATCGAGTCGGCAGAATCGTTATTTTCTTTGGAGTTTAAACCCGCTCGATACAGGAAAACATTGACTAAATGTGCGTTTTGTGTTATTATCATATGTCGAATTTTCACACCAACCTTAAAGGGGGACAGTAGTCATGCGATTCGACGAGCTCGTTCAGACCGGTACCGTTGCAGGCGGAGACATCGAACTTCGTGGAGAGCTCTGGTGGTCCCGGCGCCCGGTCCACAGCGTCATTCCGGACCCGCGTCTCCCTGGATGGTTCATCATACGATCCACGTGGGTCGCGAAGAAATATCGCGCCGCGGTCACCTGGACGGCCGACAACAGCCTTCTTCGTGTGGAATCGTACGTGGAACTGCGCGTCGAAGCTGACTGGGATTTTTTCCAGTGTGGCGACGACATGCTCTGGGAACACCGATCCATCGACGGAGGTAGGTGGCGCGTCCACCTCCTGGGTGGCGAAAAGCTCGATCCTG
Source organism: uncultured Gammaproteobacteria bacterium (assembly GCA_964425965.1). Classification (GTDB taxonomy): domain Bacteria; phylum Patescibacteriota; class Patescibacteriia; order UBA9934; family UBA9934; genus CAIKHN01. Next base: position 3,768 of record CAYROW010000013.1, on the reverse strand, counting down.
CAACAGTCCGCAACCTACTTCTCCCCACGGAGAGAGACTGACACCCCCACCCCCGCAAGGAGGCGTCCGAGGGCGCGTCGCTCTCGGACCGTGGGGTTTGTCTTTTTCTGTACCAGTTTCACTCTTCAGTTCTATCCGACCGGAACAGGGTTCCCGAGCATATAGAGGGGTGTCCCAAGACCGCTTGAAAGGCCTCAAGCGAGACCGGGTCACAGAACCAACAAAAATCCCAGCTTTACGGCTGGGATTTTTGTTGGTTCGGTGGCTTAAGTCAGCCAGCCGCACAGCGGCGTACGAGATATGGGTGCGGTTCGCGCGGCGAGCGACGTTGCGAGCTCGCTCGCCACACGCGAATCGCCATACATGTCACTATAAAAAGCCAAAGCGCCCCGGCCGCTTGTGCGGCGTGGGGCGCTCCGTCGTGGGGCTACTTGTTCGTGGCCGTGGGGCAGTTGTCCAGCGTCGGCCAAAAATCGGCCGTGTGCAGGTAGTTGCTGTAGCGGCTGGGGTCGTGGCACCACCAGACCCGGTCCTTGCTCACGCCGAGCGCGTTTCGTTCGGCGACGATGTCGTCGACGCTCGGGGCGGGGGGTTGCGGGATGGTGAATCCCTCATCGTCGGTGTGGTGTTCGTCGAGGCGCAGGCACGCCTCCTCGAACTTCGGCGCCAGGGCGCATTCCTCGGCGGAGTAGGGGACGACGGCGCGCTTGTCGGCGCAACCAACGAGCAGGGTGATGATGGCGAGCATGTGTGTTCCGGGGTGGGCGACAGAAATGTCGTGACGAAATACTGCCACAAAACAGCCGTTCCGTCAACGTTTTTGTTGTTTTGGTATGAGTTTAAAACGCAAAATATCCCACTGCGGCGGTGAGAATATTTGCGGAAATGCCAGCAAGCGCAGCCAGGACTCGGTGCTTTGGAAAGAGGGCCGCAAGGACTACTGCTTCAAACAGCGCGACGCAGCCTTCGGCAACAAACCAATTTCCACCGTGAAAAAAGAGGAACCACCAGACAGCTGGATGCGAGACCATGTTCACTCCCAGAACCCCGAGAACAACTCGTCGTCGGGGTTCGTTGTTCAAGAACGCGAGAACAAGCGGAAGTTCAATCGCAATGGTAAGAGCGAGAAACGTTATTTCTTCGAAAGGGTTTTCCATGTCAATGTCAGAAGCCCAATACCAATAGCCATGATTGCGCCAAGAACAATGTACGCATCACGGGTCGATGTTGTTCCAACCGGGGTTGTTTGATCTGTTGTTTTGGTCAGAACTTTTCCGTTCTTGTCGTACTGTGCCTCGCTTGCAAGATGCGCAGTAAATGTTGTGTCCGTTAGGCTGTCGATGTGATACACGGACACAAAAGTCACCGTTGGGTTTGTGTCTGGCATGTCGCCGTTCACGAGTTCACTCGAATAATCGGTTGCAGTTCCGGTGACGGTTGCGTCAATGAAGTATTGTTTATTTTCTGAAAGGGTATCCCACCAATCGCCACGTTCGTCGTCGGATTTGTGAACGATGTTCTTTTGGTTGCTTTGTTTGATTGCGAAAAATGGCTTGCCAGAATCACTGTTGCATCCGTACGGACTCGTGAGAATTGCATCGATGCTTGATGATGGCGTTGCAGGTTCTGCCGATGGTCCAAACCGCCAGTACGACGTTTCATACACGTCGTACGTTGGAAAGTCGGAAAGGTTGTCAAAAAATGCACAGCTACTCACGCGATGATATCCCGGGTCTGGAGCGATGTCTGCTTTTGCAATAAGTGGCAACGCAAAAAAACTCAACATCGCAACAGAAAGAAATTTCTTCATATGCAAAGAGTATAGCAGAGGGCGCTTTACTCCTTCATCGCCTTCTTCTTCAGCTCTGTGTGTTTTGATCCGTGCTTTTCAACGCGGCGCTCGAGGAAATCGACGAGCTTTCCGGCGACGTTGATACCGGTGGCTTTGCTGATGCCTTCAAGTCCTGGGTTGCTGTTGACTTCGATAATTTTTGGGCCAGATTTTGTGCGGAGAATGTCGACACCGGCAACGTCGAGGCCAAGGATGAGTGTTGCCTTAATGGCGAGTTTCTTTTCTTCGTCAGAAAGATCGACGGTACCAACGGTTCCTCCCTTGTGGAAGTTCGCGCGGAATTCGCCGGCCTTTGCGGAGCGCTCCATGGATGCAAGTACGCGTTTGCCGGCAACGAAGACGCGAATGTCCTTACCTTTTGCTTCTTCGATGTACTCCTGCAATTTTACCGGCCCGTGCTCTTTCTTGGTGAGGTAATCGACGATTGGTGAAAGTGAGCGCATCGATTCTGCAATGAAAACGCCGGTGCCATGTGTTCCGTAAATGGTTTTCACAATAACAGGGAAAGTAAATTCCTCTGCGGCAACTTTCAAAAGCGATGCGTCGCCAACCACGTGGGTACGTGGAACCGGAAGTCCAAAGTGGTTCAACATTTGGAGCGTACGGATTTTATTCTTTGCGCGGAACACGCCAATATACGTGTTGATCACGTAAAACTTTGCTAACTGGAATTGTTTAATGATGGATGCGTTCACGCTCGGATCGGCAGTAAAGCCTGGACGAACAAGAATGACGTCGAAGTCTTCAGGGTTCAGCACCTCGCCTTTGTACGTGAGCGTCTTTCCGTTGCCGAAGACGAGTCCGACGTTGTGCGCGTACAGCATTTTGACGCTATGTCCACGACCCTTTGCTTCGTCGACGATGCTTTGTGTGCCGACGGCGATTTGTTCTTTGCCTGCCACGAAACTCAAGATTCCAATTCTCATACAATGATTATGTTCCAATTTCGTCGAGGACTGATTCAAGTTCCTCGCGAGTTTTTACGGTCATCATGCGCTCACGATAGTGTTTAACGTTTGGTAAGCCTTTGAAATACCACGACAGATGTTTACGGAATGTGGTAACTGATTCTGGCCCGTACTCCTCAAGATGCAGCGCAAGATGACGTTTCACAACGCGAATGCGTTCAGTCATCGTGACGGGCTCGGGAGTTTTTCCTGCCGCAATGTCATTAAAGTGTTTAAAGATCCACGGATTGCCGAGCGCTCCGCGAGCAATGAGGACGCCGTCGCATCCGGAAATATCGAGTGCCGTTTGAATAAGCTCTGCTTTATGAATGTCACCGTTACATAATACAGGAATCGATACTGCGCGTTTTACGTTTCCCACCGCGTTCCAATCTGCAACGCCGGAGTAACCTTGCGTGCGAGTTCGGCCGTGAACGGTGAGCAAGTCTGCACCCGCATCCTCGAGAACTTTTGCGAACGCAACGGCTTCGGTGGGATCAGACCAACCTAAACGAATTTTTACTGAGACTGGCGCCTGTGTTGCTGCCTTCATCGCCTTCACGATTGCCCCAGCGCGTTCCGGTTCTTTCATGAGTGCAGCGCCGTTAAAGTTGCTGACGATTTTATATACGGGGCAGCCCATGTTGATGTCGAATCCTTCGGGGTGGTGTTCGGCATCGATAATTCGTACAGCCTCGGTCATGGTTGCAGGGTCGCTTCCAAAGACTTGCTGGACTAACGGTCGCTCGTCTGGGTGAATTGCGGTCATGTTCAGCGTTTTGTCGTTTCCTCGGACAACAGCCTCGGATGACACCATTTCGCGGAACATGATGAGCGGACTATTCCCCGATACCTCCTTTACGACACGACAAAACGCGCTGTCGGTCATGTCCGCCATGGGGGAAAGCGCAATAATCGGTCGTGGGAGGGATTTCCAATCAAGGGTAGCCATAAGGAGCCAGTAGTGTA
>CAYROW010000012.1:12449-18146 GCA_964425965.1 uncultured Gammaproteobacteria bacterium | reverse complement strand
ACTCCATGTCGGCCAAATACCGCACGAGTTTTTTTCCCAAGATGCCATAAAAAAAATGGTTAGTTGTTCAAAGTATAGCACCTTCTATTTCTTAAGCGCCTCGAGTCCTGGCATTGGCTCGCCACCAAAAAACGCGAGCATTGCGCCGCCGCCCGTTGAAACGTGAGTAAATGCGTTCATTAACGAAAATTCTTCTAAGCATTCGATAGTTTCGCCGCCACCAACAATACTCGTCGCACGTGTGTTTTTTGCAATAGCTTTGGCAAGCGCGAGCGTTCCCGCAAAGCCGTCGCGATGTTGCGTTATTCCCATCGGACCATTCCATACAATATACTTCGCCTTTGCGATTACATCACAAAATGACGCCACTGTTGCCGGACCAATATCAGGAACAACATTTTTCGCAACAACAAGATCGCATGGTAAAAAAATCTTTCCACCAAACTTCTTGGCAATGCGTTTCGCGCTCGCAATATCTTTTGCGGTCGTAAACTCCGGTACATCGACAGGAAGCGTCCCAAGGTCGGCCTTGAGCATAGTAAGCGCCGTCGCTCCACCAACCATGATTGCGTCCGCCTTCGCACCAAGACGGTTTAACAGCGGAATCTTTGTCGCGATTTTCATTCCGCCAAGAATAAGTACAAACGGATGACGTGGAATTGCCGAAAGTTCCTGGACCTCGCGTACAACAAGTTCACCAGCAAAACTCGGAAGACATGACGCAAGAGCAACGATCGACGCATGTTTCCGATGACACACGCTAAACGCATTGTTCACGTAAACATCGCCGAGTTGCGCAAGTCGTTTTGCGAACGCGGCGCTATTTTTTTCTTCGCCTTCGTCAAAACGCAGATTCTCGAGCATGACAATCGCGCCAGGAGCCATGCGGTCAATCACACGCGCGGCGTCATTGCCGGGCATATGCGGAATGAATCGAACAGGATGGTTGAGTACTCGAGAAAGCGCACGTGCAACCGGCGCAAGCGAAAGCGATTTTACAAACCGGCCCTTCGGATCTCCAAGATGCGCCAAAAGGATAATTCGCGCGCCACGCGCTTTCAAACGTTCAATTTCAGGAAGAACCGCTTTCAGACGATGCTTCCCGTGAACAGACACTCGACCATCGACCATTGGCACATTCGCATCGATGCGCAGCAAAACACGGGCATCGCGAGGAATATCCCGAGCTGTCCACGATCGAATGCTACGGAGCTTCGTTTTTCCCATAGATCACGACGCCTTTTACCACACGAACGAACGCCTGAAGAAACGGAAGGACAGAAAAGAAATACCGTGCATCGACAGCGCGACGCAGTACGTAGGCAGTATACCCCCAAATTGGAATATTGAGCGCGCGTCCAACGGCATATTTTCCGCCAAGAGCGATGAGAATATCCCAACGTTTGTGCTGTCGATACGTCTTCACTGGACGTTTGGTAATCATTGCAAGAATGTTGTTTGCGACAGTGATGGACTGTTCAACAGCGACTTGTGCCGTCTGCGGATCAGGAAAAGCGCCATTATTCACGAATGCTGCATCGCCGAGCACAAACACGTCGCGGTATCCCAATGTTCGGAGCGCGTCATCAACAAGAATTCGCCCTTTCGGATGACGCTCAAATGGCAACGTTGCAACGATCGGAGGCATGCGCACGCCAAGTGCAGTCACGCAAAGATTGCAGGAAATTGTTTCTTCTTTTTCAGAAGGCACACCATCTGCGACAGCCTTCAAACCAACAGAGCGATCAGTGACATGCGCAAGAACGGTATTCATGCGCAAGGTAATGCCAAGATCACGCAATCGAGCGCGTGTTTTTTTCTGAAGAAACGGAGAAAGCATTTTCAACGGCGTATCACCAGAATCGACCAGCATCACCTCAACAGATCGAGAACGTATCGCGCCTTGTTTTTCCATCGCGCGAAGCGTCGCAGAGAGTTCAGCGGCGAATTCTGTCCCATTTGCGCCAGCACCCGCAACAACAATTCGCTTTGGCTTCTTCGATGTATCCCGAACAAGACTTACAATTTCGGAACGAAGGAGCAAGGCGTCACTCGTTCGTTTTAAATCTATCGCGAACTGCCTTGCGCCAGGAATACCAAAATCGTTCGGCACACTCCCAATACTCATGACACAAATGTCATATGCAATCGACGAACCGTCCGCACAAAGCACTGTCCGATGAATGGGATCGATTGACTCCATTCGTGTATGACGGAATCGAATGCGAGGTACTTTTTCAAAAACGATATCCGTTGCAATTACAAGATCTTCACGAAGATGTTCATCAGCAAGCGCTCCAGTTGCAACTTCGTACAGCCACGGCGTGTACACCGAAGATGACGCTTCATCGATAATCGTGATTGCAAGATGACGTGCGACTCGCGAACGAAGGAGGCGCATTGCAACGCTGAACCCGCCAAAACCTCCCCCAACAATAACAACTCGAGTCTGCGTCATATGCGGCCACTATCCAAACAAAAATTTCACGAGCGCATTCGGCTTGTGAAGATTCCCGAGAACAATGGTGTTCAACCCAAATGCGTGGCCAGCGCCACCGGCAGCAAAAAGCGAGAGTACAGCAATGTATATAACATGCTGGTCGATATACCCGATCGTAGTATTACTCGTAAAATGTGCAACGTAATACAGCGCCATGAGAACCATCCCAAGCATTGCGGCAGGCCGTACGAGTAACCCCGCAATGAGCGCAATGCCCAAACATAACAATCCCCATTCATTCACAACATCAACGATACCGTTGCCCGCCAACGATCGGAACCATTCAGAAAATGGACCGTCTGCTGCCGCAAGATATGACGCCGCACTCCATCCACCAACAGAAATTTTTGCCCAACCCGCAGAAAAAAACATTCCGCCAAGTAGTACACGAAGCGCAACATACGCTCCCCCAAAACTTTGCACGTGTGTCGCCTCAGCAATTTTTCCAATAATTGATTGTGTTCGCATATGGTTATGACAATCCAAGACACAGCTCAACTAAACTGTGTGAATACCCCCATTCGTTGTCATACCACGCAACGACTTTCACAAGGTTACCGTCGACAACATTGGTAAGCGAAAGATCGACCGTCGCCGAATGCGGATCGCCAATAAAGTCAGAAGATACAAGAGGCTCATCCGTCGTTCCGACGATCGATGCGAAGCGAGGTGTTTTTACCGCAGCAAGAATCGCGGCATTTACCTCGTCGATGGTTACGTTCTTTTTCAAAAGAAATGTCATATCGGAAAGCGAAACCGTCGGCACTGGAACGCGAATAGAGAGTCCATCGAATCGCCCTTTCAATGAAGGGATAGTTAACGCAACAGCGATTGCAGCGCCAGTTGATGTTGGGACAATATTCTCCGCAGCCGCGCGGCCTTCACGCATATCTTTCTTTGGCGCATCGACCAATGCCTGCGACGCCGTGTACCCATGTACCGTTGTCATCATCGCTTTTTCAATACCGAATGCTTCCTCGATAATTGCCGACACCGGAGCAACACAGTTTGTGGTACATGACGCATTGCTTACAATTCCCGCTTTTTCGCCCTTCAATTTGTCATCGTTCACGCTCATGACAAACGTTGGAACATTCCCACCTTTTGCTGGAGCCGAAATCACCACGCGCTTTGCGCCAGCAGCAAGATGCACACTCGCCTTTTCTTCCGTTACAAATAATCCGGTCGACTCGATGACGATGTCGATTCCCAAGTCCTTCCATGGCAATTGTGCAGGGTCTTTTTGCGCGAGGAGTTTGATTGTTTTTCCGCCAACAATCAGCGAATCCGCTGTATGGCTCACATCTACGTTCCACGTGCCGTAATTCGTATCGTGCTTTAAAAGATACGCTAGCGTCGCTGCGTCAGTCAGATCGTTAATTGCTACAACGTCGAATCCCTTCTTTTCCCAGCCCACCTTAAACACCGTTCGTCCAATTCGCCCAAACCCGTTAATAGCAATGCGAGGCATAGATGCGACCATTTTAGCACGAAACACAACACCGAGCCGTAAGGCTCGGTGCGGTGAATTCAATACGGGAGATTACGCTCCAAGTTGCATGCGAACCATGCGACCAATACGGAGGTTCTCGCCAATTGACGTGATGTTCTCCGTGAGAAGCGCCTGAATGGTCTTCTCGTCATCCTTAATGAATTGCTGCTCAAGCAAACAGATGTCTGCAAAGAACTTATTCATTTTTCCGTCCAAGATTTTTTCAATCATCTCGGCTGGCTTGCCTTCCTGAGAAAGCTGTTCGCGGTACACCGCTTTTTCACGTTCCACAACTTCCGCTGGAACCTGATCGCGCGACACGTACTGTGGAGCGCTTGCAGCAATGTGCATGGCAAGATCCTGGCCGAAAGCAATAAACTTCTCGTTGCGAGCCACGAAGTCTGTTTCGCACATCACTTCCACCAACACCGCGAGCTTGTCGCCGTGCGTGTAAGCGAACACCTTTCCTTCAGCAGTCACACGATCCGACTTCTTTGCAGCCTTTGCAGCACCTGCAACGCGCAATGCGTCGATCGCCTTTTCCATATCGCCACCCGCTTCTTCAAGCGCGCGCTTGGCATCCATCATTCCCGCACCACTCATCTCGCGAAGCTTCGCGACGTCACCGGCAGAGATTGCCATAGTGATATTCAATTATTTCTTATCGGACTTCTTTGGTTCTGGCTTTGCCTCAGCCTTTGCAGCGCCTGCCTTCTTTGCAAGCTCTTCTTTTGTTGCATCGTCCAAATCGTCGACGACGGCACGTGAGCTGTCGGTCAATTTTACATCATCTTCGGCATTCACGCGGGCAACTGCTGCAGCCTTCTCGGTTGCGATTGCGGTTGCACGGGTCTTTCCCTCCTTCACTGCGCTCGCAATGAGCGCGGTCACCATCTCCAAGCTTCCCACCGCGTCATCGTTTCCTGGAATCACATAACGGATACCATGTGGGTTCACGTTGCTATCGACGAGTGCAACCATTGTCACACCCATTGTCGTTGCTTCGCGAACTGCAGTCTTCTCATGACGAGCGTCCAAAATGAACAATGCATCTGGAAGTTTGGTAAGCGTTGAAAGTCCGCCGATCTTTTCGTCGAGTTCCTCGATTTCTCGGGAGAACTGAAGCTGTTCAAGCTTGGTGTACTTCTTGAGTTCGCCCTTTGCAGATTTGTCCTTGAGGTCCAAGTAGTGACGAATCAGGCGTTGAATCTGCGCGAAGTTTGTGAGCGTACCACCCAACCAACGCGTGTTGATGTATGGCATGCCAACCTCTTTTGCGAATGACTCAACGATTGGCTGAGCCTGGCGCTTTGTTCCGACGAACACGATTGAACCACCGCGAGCGACCGTTTCCGTCACGAACGTCATTGCACGTTCCAACTGCGTCTGGGTCTTCTCGATGTCAATAATGTGCACACCGCCGCGCTCGCCGAAAATGAACTGCTTCATTTTTGGGTGCCAGCGGCTCGACTGATGACCAAAGTGAACACCTGCCTTAAGCATCTCAAGTAACGTAGGCATTTTTGCCATAGTGAAATCCTTTTATCCTCGGCTTTTGCCATCGCGGGCCCAGTCTGCGCTGGGAGGATCCGGTCGATGATGAAGTCAAAAGCCTGTGAGATTCTGATGAATAATCGCCTCGCAGAAGACGGCGGAATAGTACTAAAGTCTGCAAAATTTGGCAAATGAAACGCGAAAGCCGCCG
>CAYROW010000012.1:10395-12349 GCA_964425965.1 uncultured Gammaproteobacteria bacterium | reverse complement strand
TTGGCCTGAACGGACGCTGATGATCGCGCTCGAGCGTATCAAAGAGCTCGCAGAGCCGGCGCACCGTCTGTGGCATAGCAACAACGAACCCTCCAGAATCACTGACGAACTGACGCAGCCAGTCCCGGTCGGTGTACATGAGGTACACGAACGGGACATTTACCACGCTCATGTGAATCCCCCGTTGCTTGTAAAACTCCGCGCCTTGCAACCCGTGACACCGGTGTTCGACCGGGCCAGTGCGGTCGTCCGTCACGACGAGCGCAAGCTGATCCCCGAGGCCGTCGAACTGAACGATCGCAGCTTCGAAATCGTCTGTCGGACGCACGTCCCAATCCATGGCCCGCAACGCATCCGTGAAGAGCATTCGCGTCGCCTGGTCTTCGATGTACAGTAAAATTCCTCTCCGGTTCCGAGCGGTCATGTTGGCACCTCCAGAGCTACTGTTACACGACAAAAGTACCAACGCAAGACTCAGCGAATAAACATCGCGTCACCAAAGGAGAAAAAACGGTATCGGCGGCGAATAGCGTCTTGGTAAGCAGCGAGGACGTGCTCGCGACCAGCAAAAGCAGAAACAAGCATGAGTAAAGTCGATTTTGGCAGATGAAAATTCGTAATAAGGCCGTCGATGACCTTAAATTCGAATCCCGGCGTAATGAACATATTGATTTCGCCAGAAAATGCCTCGATCAGTCTCCCGCCCACTGCCAACTGCCTACTCCCTACTCCCTCCAAAACCCGAACTGTCGTCGTCCCGACAGCGATCACGCGGCGACCCTCCGTTTTTGCCGATCGGATCCGAGCAGCGGTCGATTCATCGATCTCTACAAATTCAGCGTGCATCACGTGGTGGTCGATGTAATCAGTCTGTACTGGACGGAAGGTTCCGATTCCCACATGAAGAACCACCTCCTCTATTTGCACGCCTTTTGCCCGAGCGCGATCGATGAGTTCCGGAGTGAAGTGAAGGCCCGCGGTTGGCGCAGCGACAGATCCGGTCTGTTTCGCGTAAACGGTTTGATAGCGATCGGGATTCGCGAGCTCGGTGGTGACATACGGTGGCGTAGGAACCGAACCTTCAGATTCACAGAACGCGAACATCTCAGCCGCTGATCGGCCAGTTTTCAGTGTCACAATTCCGTCATCAGTCTTCGAAGCTACCTCCAGGCCGCCGATACGGAACCCGATTCCCGCTTTTCGCCCCGGTTTCACAAGCGCGTCAATCTCGCCGTCGCGAACCTTAAGAACAAAAACCTCAAAGCCGTCGATGAAAAGGCGCGCCTTGAAAACTTTCGAAACATTAAACACGAGCACGTCGCCAGTCTTCAGTTCATCGATGATTTCGGAAAAGTGATCGCGATGGTGGACTTCGCCAGACTTCCGATCGAGCACAAGGAGCCTCGAAGTGTCCCGCGGTTCGATGGGGACCTGAGCAATGAGCTCCTCCGGCAAGTCGTACGAAAAATCAGTAACAGGCGTTGGCATAATGGGCGAATTATAGCGGAATACTTGATTTTCAACAAGAATGCTGTCACCATCGTTTCACACTCGGAGTCTCGATGAACTACAGCGTCCCTGGCATTGCCGTGTCCATCTTTTTCCTCTCCTCCCTGTTCGCAGTGTTCTGCTTTGCTTCGTGGGTGTCCAGCTTCGGCGCCATCCCTCGCTCAGACGGAACCACGGAGAATGGAGCGTTTAAAGACCCGCAGCAGTTCTGGATGATGGGCGGAGTCCTGTTGACCGGAATCGGGATCATCTTCGGCATGGCGAGCGATGTTCTCATGACCGAGCAACGGAGCACCGGCATCTACATTCTCGCCATCATCGTCCTGAGCGCCGTGCTCACGGTCATCTTCAAGAAGACCGGGCGTATGCGTAGCCCGTGAGAGTCAGAACCACATCACAACGCCGCCACTCGCGCCCCGGACGACCCCGGGGCGCGACGTCGTTT
>CAYROW010000012.1:0-10295 GCA_964425965.1 uncultured Gammaproteobacteria bacterium | reverse complement strand
CACTTAATCGACTGTATACAAAGCAGTCTCAACTCCCTCTATGAAGGCAGCGATTCACCCAAAATACTTCGATTCAAAAATTACCTGTGCTTGTGGCGCAGTGTACGAAACCGGCTCAACCCTTGAGACGATCGATATTGAATTGTGCAGTGCGTGCCACCCATTCTTTACTGGTAAGCAGAAAATCTTGGACACCGCTCGTCGCGTGGAAAAGTTCACCGCAAAGGACGGCAAGAAGGCCGCAACCGTCAAAACAGCAAAGGACAAGGCTGCAGAACGCGCTGCTCGCGCAACCGCAAAGGCTGCAAAGAAAGCAAACAGCGACACCTCCATCAAGTCCGTTTCACGTTAAGTTCGGTTTTGAAAACACTTCGTCGCAAGGCGGAGTGTTTTCATTTATACTCATCCTATGGCACTCGAATTTGAAAAGGTTATTGCCGACAAGCGCGCTGAAAAAGCCGCAATCGAAGCTGAGCTCATGAGCCCGGCGGTGCTTGGGAATCCCAAGAAGCTTCGCGAGATCAATGCACAATATCAACAAATCAGCCGAATTCTCGACATCGCAACCGTGTATGAAGTTGCGGCACGTAATCTTGCTGAGGCACAAGCAACACTCCATGACACTGATCCGGAAATTCGCCAAATGGCTGAACAGGAAATTGCCGCAATCTTGCCAACCATGCCAAAGCTCGAGCTCGACCTTGAACTTGCGCTCATTCCAGCAGACCCTATCGACGGTCACGACGCGATTATGGAAATCCGCGCTGGCACCGGCGGCGATGAAGCTGCGCTCTTTGCCGCAGACCTGTACCGCATGTACACCCGTTTCGCTGAACGCAACGGCTGGAAAGCAGTCATTGTCTCACAAAGCCAGAATGACCTTGGTGGCTTCCGCGAAATCATTGTTGAAATTCATGGTGACGGCGCATATGGCACCATGAAACTTGAAAGTGGCGTGCACCGCGTTCAGCGCGTGCCAAGCACAGAAAAAGCTGGCCGCATTCACACATCAACCGCAACCGTCGCCGTGCTTCCAAAAATCGAACAAGAAGAATTCGACATCAATCCGAAAGATCTCACCATTGAAGCAACCACGTCGCAAGGTGCCGGCGGTCAGTCCGTGAACACCACGTACAGCGCGGTTCGTATGGTGCACGTTCCGACAGGAATCACCGTGTACTGTCAGGACGAACGCTCGTTTAGCCAGAACAAAGAACGCGCAATGGGCGTGATGCGTTCCCGCGTCTTTGCATTTGAAGCAGAAAAGAAGCGCGCCGCACTCGACGCTGAACGCCGTAGTCAAATTGGCGGAGCAGAACGCTCAGAAAAAATCCGCACATACAACTTCCCGCAAGATCGCATCACTGACCATCGCGTGAAGCAATCATGGCACGGTATTCCCGCAATTCTTGATGGAAACATCACCGATATTCTCACGACACTGAAAATGGCCGCGCGTGACGCAAAATTCGGCGAGCTCACCTCGGACGAAGACGACGAATAATGTATGGACGGCGCCATGACGATCTTTGAACTTCTCGCATGGGCCGGCGATGCGTTGAAGGCTGCCGACACAACGCGTGCAGTAAAACAAAACCCTCGCCTTGATGCGCAAGTACTGTTGTCATACGTCCTTGGCGTAAACAGCGCGTATCTTTTTACGCACGGCGATGAAGCGGTGAAGCCTGACGCAATCGAAACATTTCAGCGACTCGTATCTCGTCGAGCTCGACACGAACCTGTCGCATACCTCACCCAAACCAAAGCATTCTTTGGTCGCGACTTCTTCGTCAACCAACATGTACTTATTCCCCGACCTGACACCGAAGTTTTAGTGGAAGCCGCACTCAGCGTGATCGATGTTCGTTCGACGATTATCGACATCGGAACCGGCAGCGGCGCGATCGCGATTTCCCTTGAGCTGGAAACCCATCGTCCAACGTTCGCCGTTGAGATTCATCATGACACCAAAGCCGTTGCTGAACACAACGCTCGAAGCCTAGGGTCGAACGTTACATTCCTCGAAGGCTCGCTCTTCGAACCATTCGCGGCTCTCACTTCTACTGCCAACTGCCCACTCCCTACCCCCTCCCATATTGTCATCACCGCGAATCTTCCGTACCTCACGCCATGGCAGTGGAACGACCTTGATGCGGACGTTAAAAATTACGAACCGAAACTCGCGCTCGTTGGCGGCGCCGATGGTCTAGCGTTGTACGACGAATTGTGCACACAAATCCGAACCTATCTTCACGAAACCTCGCGCAAAGGTAAACGAATCGCCATCGATCTGTTCATTGAAATCGATCCATCCCAACGCCAAACCGCACCGGCGCTTCTTTCCACCCATTTCCCAGATGCGAAAATCGAAATCATCAAAGACATGAGCGGCCGAGAGCGTGTTATTCGTGCAGCGATGTAGACGCTGTTGTCGCTACTCCCAAATCATCGACCACTTCAATCCACGTCTTTCCCGCGTTCATCGCGATCTCCTTTCCTGTTTCGTCGTAAAACCGCATTCGTGATGATGGCGACGCTTTCTTCCAGGTCCATGGTACGTTATTTCGCATTCCATTTTGCAACAACATCATTGGCCCTCCCCCAATGGTACGGACAGTTCGTCTGCCCTTGTCGTCTCCAGGGATGATTCCGACGTCCGTCGCGATAACGACAACGTTATTTGCGATGTACGTATTCCCACCCTGCGATCGATGATACGTATTCGTTGCCGGATCATACGTCCAGTCAATGTCATATCCGCTTCCCCATTCGATATGCGTTACATCCGCTGACGATGACTTCGAAACGCCATCAGTGAATATCCACGAATCGTATGACGGCGAACCGGCAGAATATTTCTCATCAATTTCAGAAACGGATTTCTTCAAATCATCCGTGGTTGTATATACGTTATGCGGAGCGTACCGTGTTATTTCATCGCGATAATAATATTCGCTTTGGAAGAATTGGTTTAAATCGAGCGTTCCGTTTGTAGAAATTTCATCAAGTGCTTCTGGTGATCCGCCAACGTGTCCGTAAATTCCCTGAAACTCCGCATTCCAATCTAAATAATACGGACGCGCCGATCGCACTGGGCCAATCTTCGCAACGGTTTGATCGTCAGAAAAGAATGCGATAAATCGTGGAATATTTCCCTCAACCGGCGCTTCGATAACAAGAAACGCTTGGTCAATCCCAGAGAGTGGCCAGGCATCGGCGGAGTTCTCCACCATCATGCCAAATACCTGTGGCAGTTTTGTAAGCGGCGAAGAAAGTACCGCTCCGGTTAACGGATGACGAGGAAGTGACGAAATGCTCTCAGGCTGATTCGTAACAGGTGACGGCGCAGTTCGCGGCATCATGACAACAGAAATAATTCCGGTCAGCAGAAAAATTCCACCAGCAAGCACGAAAAGATTTTTTGGCGTACCCTCTCGTTTCCACAGTCGCAATGCGCGGCTATACCCACGGTAAAACACGTTTGATGTTTTCTTTGCCATAAGAGCTTTCATGATACCAAAAACGCCCCGTCATTGCGACGGGGCGTTTTGGTTGTGTTATTTCTTTGCTGCAGCTTCTGCTTCCTCTTCTGGAGTAAGCTTCTTCTCCTTGAGAACTTCCACCTTTGAAACGTCAGCGTCAACCACTTCGTTCAATGATGCAAGTTCTTCCTCAGAACGTGGAGGCTGAACGGACGCAATAGCGACATCGCCTTCGGTGGTGATTTCCACACCAGCTGGAGCAACAATGTCAGACACGCGGATCACGTCATCGAACGTTGCAAGCTTTGAAACGTCGATGCTGATTTCGTGCACAAGTGCGTTTGGAAGCGAGACAACCTCGACTTCTTCCAAAGACTGCAAGAGCGTTCCACCAAGTTCCTTCACGGCTGGCGCCAAACCGACAAGAACCAAAGGAATCTTTGCTTCAATTTTGCGGTTTGGATCGACTGCGCGGAAATCGATGTGCGTCACGAAATCGTTAAGCGCATTGCGCTGAACTTCGCCAATAAGCACCTGGAAGGTCTTTCCGTCGACGACGAGGTCGACAACAGTGCTGGAACCAGCGGCTGCGAGAACTTTCAAGAACGCGTTACGGTCGACCTGAATATTTGTTGGTTCGGTGCCAAAGCCGTAAACGACTGCAGGCACTGCTCCTTCAGCACGAAGTGCGTCAGTTGCGCGGCCTTTGAGTTCGCGAAGGGTGGCATTCATTGTTGCGTGGTTCTGCATAGATGGCGGGTATTTCATCTAATCCTGGCGCTTTTGTCAACTTTCGTGTGTGTAACCCCCAAAAAGGTCATTTCGTCATCTTTTCAAGGGCAAGATGCACGGAGAGAACATCGTCAGGGGAAATACGCCTTCGGTGCATAAATCGCAGCGCGTCTTGGGCGTCACAGTCGGTAAAAATACCGACGCAGGAAATATTCTGTTCCGAGCGCTCAATGGTATAAAGCATCGCACGAGAACACTGAAGGCACGTTGCGTGAAGCATCTCCTTTCGGGCATCTTTTTTTAGGGTCCGCAAACGCTCGCCGTCATAAGAAACCGTACAAAACGGGCATCGAGTCACAGGATCTAATAATGCTCTATCGTTCGCGTTCATAGCACAATATCGTTAAAGCGGTCGCCTGGACGCAGCCGAAGAGCAACCGACTGAACCAATCCCAAAAACACCAAGGAAAGAAGAAGCGCGCTGCCACCATAGCTCACAAACGGCAATGCGACGCCAGTTGCCGGCATGAGAGAAAGATTCGCGCCAACATGCACAGTTACCTCAACAATGATAACAGAAAACGTACCAATACAGAGATACGCGCCAAAGGTATCTCGCGCCATTTTGCTAATAGCAAGCATGCGCCACAATAACACGATACATGCGAAAAACAACAACAGCACACCAACAAACCCAAGTTCTTCCGCAATCACCGCAAAGACGAAGTCTGTCTGACTTTCTGGCAAAAAGCGAAGCTGACTCTGACTCCCGTCACCAAGTCCTCTCCCCCAAAATCCGCCGGAACCAATAGCAATTTTTGCTTGCGTCACGTTATACCCTCGAAACAACGGATCGCGTGAAGGATCTAAAAACGTTAAAATGCGATCTTTTTGGTACGGCTGAAACACAAACATCCACCCAACTGCCGCAACGAGCGCGACTGATCCGAGAAGAACAAACACCTGCGACGGACGGATTCCCGCAAAGAGCACCATCACCGCCCACGTTCCCACGAGTAACGCGGCGCCTCCTAAATCCGGTTGCATCATAAGGAACACCACCGGCACCGCAACGAGGCCAGCGCTCGCAAAAAGATCTTTCCAGCCGAATCGCCGTTTTGCTCGTTCGCTAAAATACAACGCAAGAACCATCATGAGCGCCACTTTCATGAGCTCCACCGGCTGAAACGCGAAACCTCCAACCACGAACCATCCCGTTGATCCGTTCAATGTGCGGCCAAGAAACAGCACCAAAATAAGCAGAACAACTCCACCAAAATAGAACCCGCGAGCATAGTGCCGAATTGCGTGATAGTTCGCTGCGGCAATCACCGCAGACGCCACGGCGCCAATACCGAGCGCAATTGCTTGTTTTTGTAAAAAAACATTTTCTGATCCTCGGGAAAGTTCAACCGAGAAAATCGCCGCGAACCCAAAACCAATCAGCACTATCGCAGCAATAGTGAGTGGCATATCCATTTTTCGGAACGCAGCAAAGGGAGCAAAGGCCATAAAGGTAGCGTAGAGGAGAATACCAAAAAAAGAAACACACCCGCGCGAGGGCGGGCGTGATCCGTTTTTCGTGAAGCTCCTCGGAGCCTACTCGGCGTCGAGCGGACCGCTCAGCGCCTCGTTGGCCAGGATGGCTTCGAGCCGCGTCCAGATCCTGTCCTGATCCGGCATCAACGGCAGGCTCTCGAGGTTCGTGTCGCTGTACCTCGACGGCGTACCGTCCGCACCGAGAATCTCCTCCGTGCACCAGTAATCGTTCTGACTCACTCCTCCGACCGGGTAGATCTCGAACGCGAGAACGAACTTCATGCCGAGGTAGGTCACCCACGCGTTGCTCAGCGCGTATTCTCTCCCGTTCGTCGATTCGACGATCCGGGGGAAGTCACTGCCGAAGGGTTTTTCAGAACCCTCCGCGGATCCGTCTGTCTGATCACTCATGGGAACTCCGCCGATGTTGGTTGCACCGCTGTGGCCATCGGTAAGAAAAAAGTAGCAAAGAGCAGCTAATTTTTCAACAAATCTCTTGGATCAATGCCCTGGCTACCCTGAGGCGACATGTAGACCGACGTATCGAAAAAGTTTATTCGTGGAATAACGGTTGCAGTTGCAGTAAGTGGAATATCGCCATACCAACGCACCTCGGCATTACGAACCTCTCCAGCCATGAATTGCGATAGCGTTGCCTGAGAAACACCAACCACCGCACCGGCACGCTCGAGGACGACGGTAAATTGAGGCTCCCAATAGCTATACGCCGACGCATTCGTAACAGTGAATGTCGTTCGACCGATCGACGCGCTCGCAAGCGCAATATCAGCAGCATACGTCGGCGTCGTCACCAAAAAATTTCCATGATTCTCAAGCCACGCCGAAACATCAGGCGCGTCATGATGGTTCACCCGATGCCACACAAGATTTTCAATGCTGATTGAAGGCGACGATGGCCGACTATCAGCCTTTACGCCAAGCGACAACAGATACGCGCTCTCCCCCGGCATCACAAAGCCTTCTTCCGTTCGCGAGAGTATTGATCCCGCCGAAAAGCTGTATGTAAACGTCGCATACCAATCGGCGTTTGGATTTTTCACGGTTGCAAAAAAGTCATAACTCGTCGGCGTTCCTTGAACAACTTTTGCCGATCCGAGCGTTAACTGCTGCGCATCACTCCCCTTTGCAATGGCGTGCATTGAGGCGATATTATTCTTTAATGTTGCCGCCGAACGAATTTCCGCAAACGAGCCCGAGACAACGTATCCAATAATGACGAAAGCAAAAAAAGCGAGCATTGCAACATCAGCAATAATCGCAAGCGCCAAACCAATCCGCATAAGGATTGGACGTGCCTCAACAATACGAACGTCGCGCTGGTGCTCGCGTTCAATTGCTTGAAGTTCCGGGGAAAGCATTGGAGCTACCACAAAATAGGAAGTCTACTTCTGTCAACAGGATTATAACATGAGCTGCTTGTTCCACATCGACCGCGCATGATAAACTCCGAACGAATTAAATGGCGCGTTTATGGCAGACCACAAGACGAGTTCCGACTACAGCGCAAAAAATATTACGGTCCTTGAAGGACTCGAGCCGGTACGAAAGCGCCCGGGTATGTACATCGGTTCCACGGGGCCGACGGGTTTACACCACATGATCTGGGAAGTCGTCGATAACTCATTCGACGAAGCAATGGCAGGTCACGCAACAACGGTGACGATTCACCTCGAACCAGACAACTGGATTGCCGTTGAAGATAACGGCCGAGGTATTCCTGTTGACATTCACCCAGAGCAAAAAATCTCTGCACTCGAACTTGTGCTTACAAAGCTCCACGCTGGAGGAAAGTTCGGCGGCGAGGCGTCAGGATATAAAGTCTCCGGAGGTTTGCACGGCGTGGGTGTCTCTGTCGTGAACGCGCTTTCTGATCATTTAAAAGCTGAAGTGCACAAAGACGGTCAGATTTGGGAGCAGGAATATAAAAAAGGCATTCCGCAAGGAAAGGTTAAGGCAACAGGAAAAACGAAAAAGCGCGGAACCATTATTCGCTTCCACCCTGATGCAACAATTTTCGAAACCATCACGTTTGATCTTGATTACATCATCGATCACCTTCGTCAGCAGGCGTACCTCACTGCCGGCATTCGTGTAGAGATCATCGACGAGCGCAATGAAAAGCCCGAACCGTACGGCTTCTATTTTGAAGGCGGCGTCGCGTCATATGTTCGCCATTTGAACGAGCGCAAAGAAATCAAGCAGCCAAACGTCTTCTACGTAAAGAAGTCAAGCGGTAATCTTGAAGTCGAAGTATCTGTTCAGTACACCGCCGAGTATTACGACAGCGTGTACTGCTATGCGAACAACATCGTGAACCCAGGTGGAGGAACACACCTTGCCGGTTTCCGTTCGGCACTTACTCGCGTCCTCAATACCTACGCTCGCGACAAAGGCTACATTAAAGAAAAAGATCCAAACCTCACCGGTGACGACGCACGCGAAGGCTTAACTGCCGTCGTGAGCGTAAAGCTTCCAGAACCACAGTTTGAAGGACAAACCAAAGACAAACTCGGCAATCCAGAAGCGCGTACCGCGGTCGAATCAGTGTTTGGTGAAGCATTGCAAATTTTCCTTGAAGAGCATCCACGCGATGCTGAGGAAATTATCGGAAAGTGTTTGCTTTCCGCTCGTGCTCGCGCCGCTGCTCGCGCTGCACGCGACACCGTGCTGCGCAAAGGCGCACTGGAAGGCATGACACTTCCAGGAAAGCTCGCAGACTGCTCAAGTAAGGACACCAAGAGCACCGAGCTCTACATTGTTGAGGGAGACTCCGCAGGCGGAAGCGCAAAGCAAGGTCGCAACCGCGAGTTCCAGGCAATTCTTCCGCTTCGTGGAAAAATTCTCAACGTAGAACGCGCGCGCCTCGACAAGCTCCTCGCAAACAACGAGGTAAAGAATCTTGTCATTGCGCTCGGCACAAACATCGGCGAGGCATTCGATATCGCAAGCTTGCGCTACGGACGCATTATCATCATGACCGACGCCGACGTCGACGGTGCACACATCAGAACATTGCTCCTCACTCTCTTCTACCGTCACTATCCTGACCTTATTGCCGGCGGACACATCTACATTGCCATGCCACCGTTGTACCGTGTGCAGATTGGCAAACAAGTTCGCTACGCGTTTACCGAAGAAGAACGCGAGGCTCACATTAAAGAAATGTCTGGCGGAAAAGTTGATCCTTCAAAGGTGAAGACAAAGAACGACGACGGCACCGATGCTCCAGAAGAAGACGTCGCAACCACAGGCATTAAAGTAAACATCCAGCGCTACAAAGGTTTGGGAGAAATGAACCCAGACCAGCTCTGGGAAACCACCATGGATCCAAAAACGCGCATGATGAAACAAGTCACCGTGGAAGACGCTGCACTTGCCGACGAAACGTTTGATGTCCTCATGGGCGCTGACGTTGCGCCACGAAAGAAGTTCATCCAAACCCACGCAAAGGACGTCGCAAACCTGGACGTGTAAATCACAAAACACCAGCCTCACCGCTGGTGTTTTGTTTTGCACAAATACACCAAATTCGCTACAGTCCCCTCGCCAACATGGGAGTCGGCAATGCGTAACATTCTGGAGTGCGAAGAACTGAACGGCCTCGCAAAACACGCGGCGGAGCACTACCGCAACCTGACCGCGGCCACGGAAACGGTAGCGCTCGCGACGGTGCTCGGAACGGGCTGGGGGAAAAGCGTCGCAATCGAACACGCCGTCCCGCTCCTCGATCTCTGTCCGCAGATCTTCGGATCGCTAAAACAGATCGAAGGGCACGCGAGAAAAGTCGGCATCGCTACCATCGGCGAACAACGTGTCTTCGTGGCCTCTGGCCGAATCCACATGTACGAACAGAATCCCGAAGCGCTGTACGTCTTCGTTCGTATCCTCTGGGAACTCGGCGCCAGGCGCCTCATTCTCACGAATGCGAGCGGCGGGCTCCGAAAGAGCGTCGGTCGAGGCGACATCGTAGTCGTGGACGGAATCACGAAAAACTGTCCATCGCCGCTCGACGGCGCACGCTTCACGGCTCCTGGCGACATGCTCAGCCCTCGTCTTGCCCGGGAAATCTGGGCAACGCGTCCGCTGAAACGCGTGCACATCGGCGGCTACGTCGCAAGCCTCGGACCGGAATTCGAAAGCGACGAAGACCGAGCCTTCGTCGATCGCCCCGGTGTGATGTGTGTTGGAATGAGCTCGTTCGCGGAAACGGTGCTCTGGACCTACTTCGCCAACACCATTGGCACGGATCGCTGGCTCGGCAATGCCTACGTCTCTGCCATTTCCTGCGTGAGCAACGGGCTCATCGATGCACACGGACATGAGAGCAATGTGTCCGCCCTCATGGAGAACAGCAAACGTCTTGGGCAGATGCTCGAGCACACTGTCGCCACGGTCGCATCCTGGAACACCACGCCCCACCAGTAACGCCTCGCGGCGGCCCTTACCCGGCCGCCGCGTTCGCTTTTTTCTCTAATACTAGCCACTTTTCTTGACTTTTTGGCGATTTTTTGTTATAGTAAA
>CAYROW010000011.1:4161-21420 GCA_964425965.1 uncultured Gammaproteobacteria bacterium | reverse complement strand
TTGAAAGCAAAGCGCTCGCAGACTCGCTGCGCCTATTATTCGGAATCGCGTGGCGAGCAAGCGATGATCCGAAATAAAACTGTAGAGACGGCCCAGTGGGCCGTCTCTACAGTCTACGCCGTGAACCGTGCTTCTGCTGCGTTCCAGTTGAGGTTCGCGAATACCGCGTTCACGTAATCGGCGCGCTGTGCTGGCATGTAGTCGAGGAGATACGCGTGTTCCCAGACGTCGAGAGCGAAGAGGACGTCGCATCCGGCAAGGTGACCAATTTCGTGATCAGATACCCAAACGTTGCGCATGGTGTTTGTGGTGCGGTCGAGCACCAAAAGTACCCACCCAATTCCACGCATCATTGCCATCGCCTTCACCTCAGCTTTCCAAGCATCGACTGATCCGTAATATCCAGCAATCGCATCGGCAAGTGGACCGGTAATCGAGCCATCACCGCCAAGGCCTGCGAAGTAGATTTCATGCAAGCGCATACCGTTCCACTCAAACGCGTATCGGCGAGTAAGCTCGGAAAGCGCAATAGCGTTCGCTTCTGAATCCTTTTTGTATTCATCAATTTTTGCAGCGACTGCATTCACGTTTTTGACGTATCCCGCGTACAACTTGAGGTGTGCTTCAAGTTGTTTTGCCGATAATCCGGTCATCTCTGGAAGGTTGAATGACTGTTCAATGTAAGGCATACTGCGGATAATTGATGATAGGCCCAATCGGTCCTCTTGGACCTATTCTATGCGAATACTGGCTATTGAAACAAGTTGCGATGAAACTGCAGTCGCGATGCTTTCGGGAGTCGATGGCGTTCTTCACGTTGAATCATCGCTTGTGCGTTCACAGATTGATATTCATGCGGCATACGGTGGTGTTGTCCCTGAAGTTGCCGCTCGAGAACACCTTGAGATGATTACGTCGATGATCGCGCGATCGGTTCGGCGAGATGGTGCAGGAATCGATGCGATCGCTGTGACTGCTGGACCGGGTCTTGCTCCAGCGTTACGCGTTGGCGTCGAAGCCGCGAAAACGTTGGCATGGACATGGAAGAAACCATTGATCCCTGTGTGTCACCTTGAAGGACACATCTACGCGAATTGGATCGAGAGCGCTCCGGAGTTTCCGGTGCTCGCGCTCATTGTTTCTGGTGGGCATACCGAGTTGGTTTTGATGCGCGATCACGGAGACTTTGAACGTCTTGGTGAGACACTCGACGACGCAGCGGGCGAGGCGTTCGATAAGGTTGCAAAGATGTTGGGGTTGCCATATCCAGGAGGTCCGGCAATTGATCGTTTGGCCGCAAAAGGGAATGCAAAAGCCTTCGCATTTCCGCGACCAATGGTCGATCGTCCTGATGCGATGTTTAGTTTTTCCGGTTTAAAAACTGCGGTATTGTACGAGCTCCGTAAGCGCGATGCCGAAATGGCCGACGAATCATTTCGTGCCGATATCGCCGCATCGTTTCAGGAGGCGATTGTCGAGACGCTTGTCGAGAAAACCATGCGGACTGCCGGGCGCTGTATGCCAAAAAGTCTTGTGCTCGCTGGTGGCGTTGCCGCAAATGCGCTGTTACGCGATCGGTTAACGGCGGCAGCAGAAGACCGTGGTATTCCTCTGTACCTTCCGCCGTTTCAATATTCTCTCGACAACGCGGCGATGATTGCCGCGGCAGGATATTTTCGAGCAGTTCAGGGAGTGAATGCGGATCCACTAACGCTCCGTGTTGATCCGAATATGGATATATGACCTCTTTGTCTCATACGGCTTTTTCAACGAGTTCTCCAGAGCACACCCAAGCGATTGCTGCAGAACTTGCGCGACAGTTGGTTGGCGGCGAGTTTCTTGCGCTCATTGGCGATCTTGGAGCAGGAAAAACGACGTTCACTCAAGGGCTCGTTGCTGCAATTGGATCGAGTGCTCGTGTAAAGTCTCCGACGTTTACCGTCATGAATGAATATGCGGTCTTGAATCATCCGACCATCCGTCGAGTCATTCATTGCGATTTTTATCGATTTACCAAGGCGGAAGAGCTTGGGGCGCTTGAGCTCGATGAATATCGTAGACCTGACACGGTGATTGTTGCAGAATGGCCTGATGCGTTGCCGACGGTTGCATGGGATCCAACGTATACCGTGATTATTCGCCACGTTGACGAGCATTCTCGTGAGATTACGATTGAATGATGGGTGTGATAGGGTAGTGCTATACTCATGAAATATCCTCGTCGATATTATGCGGACCGCTCGATTTTTTGTTCCACCGGATTGGATCGCGCAAAGCGCGCGGGCGTTTTCGATTCCTGCCGGACAAGTCCATAAACAAATTGTTTCGGTCCTTCGCATGAAGATCGGTGACCATGTGAGTTTGTGTCCAAACGATGGAACGGAAATCGACTGCGAAATTACAGAGATTACCAAGGCGGCTATTCTTGGCACCATTGTAGGCTCGCGAATGGGGGAGCCTCTTCGCCCTTCCATTACGGTTTGTGCCGCAATCACTAAACGCGATACGTTTGAAATGACCTTGCAGAAATGTACAGAGATTGGGGTAACAGCATTCATTCCTCTCATTACTGACCGCGTGATTAAAAAAACAAAAGACGTCCCGGTACGGTGGTTGGATATTGTTCGCGAGGCAAGTGAGCAGTCGGGGAGAACGATGCTGCCAGTAATTCATGATCCGACGTCGCTATCATCCGCAATCGAGCAAACCGCAAAGAGCGATCGAATAGTACTTCACGAGTCCGTTGGAATGGTTACACAAATGCCAAAGGTTCGTATTATGGATCACGTTGCCATGTTTGTGGGGCCTGAAGGCGGATTTTCTGATGCAGAAATTGAAGTATTGCGATCGGCAGGATCGAATATTGTGCAAATTGGTACACTGGTACTTCGCGCAGAAACAGCGGCAACTGTTGGGACGGCATTAGTGAAATTTCTTGCGGTGTAGCTTGACGGGCATCATGGTGTTTTTGTACGGTTTTGTGTCGGCTTGCTGTACGTGTTGCGCCGACACGATGCTGATGCGAGGCCGTCACGATGGGTTCCATTTAGCAAACGACGCGTCCACCCTGAAGGTGGGACGCGTCGTTTTCTTTGTTACAGGCCAAGAATACGTTTAACTTCTTCGATTGACGTTATGCCGTCGAGTGCTTTGAGCAGTCCGTCTTGCGTCATGGTCACCATGCCTTGTGTCTTTCCAAGTTCACGCATGTCGTATTCACTAATGGTGCCTTTTTCAATAATCGTTTTTTCGAGATCTGCGGTTTTAATGAGAATCTCGTATGCGCCAACGCGTCCTTTGTACCCGGTGTTGTTGCATGCCTCGCAGCCTTTTGGTCCGTAGAATTTGAGGTTCGCGGTATCGACTTTTGCCTCGCCTGATGTTTCTGGAATGTCGCTGAGATGTTTTTTGACGGATTCGAGCGTTTCCGCGTCGATCTCGATGGACTGCTTACACGTGGCGCAGAGCTTTCGCAGGAGCCGTTGACCCATGATTGCGTTTAATGCCGGGGCAAGAAGGTGCGGCGCAAGGCCCATGGAGAGGAATCGCGGGATTGCTCCGGCAGCATCGTTTGTGTGAATCGTCGAGAGGAGGAGGTGACCAGTAAGTGCGGCTTGAACAGCGATCTCCGCAGTGTCGAGGTCGCGAATTTCTCCAACCATCACAATATCCGGATCTTGTCGGAGAATTGATCGCAGTCCTTTTGCAAACGTGTAGTCCTTGCTGTAGTCGATCTGGCTTTGGTTTAAGCCTTCAACTTTGTACTCCACTGGGTCTTCGAGCGTAATAATTTTTACGTCTGGAGTGTTGAGTTTTCGCAGAATCGCGTACAGCGTTGTGGTTTTACCGCTACCCGTTGGACCGGTAGTGATAATCATTCCATTTGGCTTTTCGATTTCTCTTTGCAGTTTTTTTAGTGATGCCGGACGGAATCCCAGCGCTTCAAACTCAACCGAAATTGCGTCAGGGTTGAGTAAGCGCATCACAACGGATTCTCCGAATGACGTTGGGATGGTTGAGACACGAACGTCAATTTCTTTGTTCTTTTGATAAATTGTAAAACGACCATCTTGCGCTTGATCATTCACGTTAATTTTCAGGCTCGAAATGAGTTTAATGCGGCCAATGATCTTCTTCCATTGTTCTGGTGCGAGTTTTGCAACGTCTTGGAGAATGCCATCGACACGGAAGCGTACGGAGATTCCTTTTTCTTCCGCTTCAATGTGGATGTCAGAGGATCCAAGCTTGAGCGAGGCAGCAATAACAACGGTGATAACATCGGTAACGTTGGAATGTTCCAAAACTCCAGCAATCGACGAGAAGTCGGTCATTTGTGTCTGGAATTTCACGATTTCTTCCTCGGTAATTTGCACGCCCTTCACGATTGGTTTTATTTTTGGCAATGCGTCATACATTTTTATTCCTTGCAGCAAGCTATCGCTCGACATCATGTAGATGACGACGTTTGTTTTATGACGTTCTCCAAGTTCAAATGCGAGTTCTTTGACTCGTGGATCGTCGGGGTGCGTTGATGCAATGCGTAGTTCAGGGCCGGTAAAAAGAAAAGCGATCGCTTGAATTTGTTTTGCTTGTTCCTCGGGAATAAGTACGAGCGCGTCGGGACTGATTGGAAATCCTTTGAGGGAAATGTATGGAGTGTTTTTTGTTTTTGCTGCGCGCTCGACTTCCGTTTCTCGTTCGCGTAACGAGATTGACTGCATTTTTTCTGTGAGTTTTGCTGATGTTTCATTACCAGCAATAACGACAGACGCTTTTGCTGTTGGTGGGGGAGTTGAGGGAGGCAGTGGGGAGTTGGCAGTAGGCGGCAGGACATCGGGCGCGGCGCTTGAGGCGGTTGATGGAGGCACGGCCGCAACAGGAGCCGGTGCGCTATCGGCAGGTTTCTTTTTTAACAGATCCGCAATGGATGGAAGGTTTCCCGGCATGGATTATCGTGAAAACACACGTCGAGTGTGATGATGGAAGCGTGACGAAAACGGTGCGCGATCAAGATACTCAGCAAGGAGCGTCCAGACGGCATAGGTAAATGTTGTGACAAAGCCAGCCATACATACCGTGAACACTGTCGCGACGAACGTTCCGACAAGCGCAACGCCGATCATAATGCCTAGCGATGTTTGCGCGAGCGCTTCAGCGAAAAGGAAGCCGGTTGGAAGTGCGATAACAGTTAGTCCAAAGAAGAATGCAACGGTAAATGCCAGATTCGCTGCAAATACCAGGAGTGCAACTTCGCAAGCGACAAGCGGATGACGGAAGAAGCGCTCGATGCCTTCCTGAATGCCATCAAGAATTGTTGTGTGTTCTTCGCCGACCGCAATAACGGTGAGCATCGCAATAACGTTTAACACGAAGGCAATAAAGAGCACGGCGGCTGCAAGAAGAATAGCGACCGCTCCGCCAGCTGGAACCATGGTCGGCAAATTTCGAAGCAAGAAGCCTCCACCGCCGAGGACGATAAAAATCGTAACGTGGAAGAGTAGATCAACGCCAAGAATGCGGAGAAAGTGATGATGATGCAGTGTACGCAAAAGTTCGCGGCCGGTGAGTTTCTTTTTTCGATGGACGGAACGGTGCATCGCGACAAGAAGAAGCTGCTGACAGAGGGCAACCAAAAATGCGCTTCCCGCAAGAACTGCCCAAATGCCAAGCGTTGCTGCGATGATGTGTGATGATCCTGATGCAAAAACAATACCAATGTAACTACGAAGAAATGTTGCAACATTTCCACCAACAGCGTTTATAACATCAACGCCAGGAGTGAGCGCGATTTCTGCTTGTTGCAACACATCGTTCACAATCACGCCGGTGCCGGCTAAGCCTGCAAGTACTGCAAAAGGCCAGAGCTCTTTATGCGACCATGCGGTTTGCAAGGCGCGCCAAAACATTGGCCGGTAAATTGGACTTTCGTTTGTTCGTTTCATACTCCTCCGAGAATGCTCAAAGTATACCACTCAAAATGCAAACGACCCCGGCTCTCGATGAGAGCTCAGGGCCGTAAGGCGTGCTGCGTGTTGTCTTCACTGTGCGAGGAAGAATCCGAGCGCTTCGTACAGACTGGTTGCCATGCATCGACGGCTGCTGGCGAGCATGTACTTGATCTCGTAGGCCGGCGTATGCGGTCCAGCCATGAGTACCGTGTGCATCCCGATGTGGTCCGGGAGCGCGAGGTCGAGCTCGAAGATGTCGCCGATCACTGTCGTCTGGCGCTCGTTCACCTCGTACTGACGCTTGAGGTCACTCAGGACGGCACGGTAGCGCGGTCGTTGCAGCTGGATGCCGCGGGCGAGGCCGGGGATGTATGCTTCCAGACCACGTTCCGCGACATACTTCTTCGCGCCGCCCACGAGGGTGACACGGGAGAGATCGAAGTTCGGGATCGTCCGAAGCTTCTTCTCCACCGCGTCTGCGGCGCTGTTCGTCACGATGGCGACGTGCGCTTCTTCGCAGAACTCGGCGAGGACTCCTGGCAATTCAGGGCGAAGCGCGATGCCACTCTTGGCGTAGTGCTGCGGGTAGCGGTTGGCGAAGACGATGCTGGCCTCCCGAAGACGCTCTCCTTCGAGGCTTTCGCTGAGGATCCGGTGCGCGACGTGCTTGCTCCGCAGATACGGATCGAGCGTTCCCGGGCAGACGGCGATGCCGTCAATGACCCAGTCGTACGCAGTCGGATTCTCTAGGATTTCCCTCTCGTGCACCGCGTATCGCTCTTGGATTTCGAGCGGATCGCGGTCCGTGAGCTCGGCCAGGGATTCGACGGACGCGGAGATGAATCCTTCTCCTTCTTTCTCGACGTCGGTGCAGGTGCCATCGAAGTCGAAGACAACGAGGCGGGGGACGGTGCTCATGGTAGAACTCGGGGTGCGGGTTTGGTGCCGAAACGGCGCAAAAAACGTAGCAGATTTCTTGGCAAATGTCCAACAAAAAACCACGATTGTGATAATCGTGGTTTTTGTGTTTTAGCCTTGAACTGGCAGTGGTACGAGCGTTTCGGCTTTTACCGCTGGGCCAATAAGGGCGATGAATTCCTCCTTTTCGATGGTTTCTTTTTCCAACAAGTGCTTCACGATAGCGTCCATTTGCGCTCGCTGTTTGCGAATGATTCCTCGAGCAGTTTCTTTTGCGGCGTTGAGGAGCACGTTGATTTCGTCATCGATGCGTTCAGCGACCTTTTCTGAATATCCGCGCTGTTCGTTCATTTGCTTGCCTAAGAACACCATTTCATCTTGTCCGCCGTAGGTGCGAGGTCCGAGTGCATCGCTCATGCCGTACTGCGTGACGAGTTCACGGGCAAGCTGCGTTGCGCGCTGAAGATCGTTGCTTGCGCCTGTTGTGAGATCGCCGAAGATCTCTTGTTCTGCGACGTAGCCGCCAAGCATCATGGCAAGTTCATCAACGAACTCACGGCGCGAGTGCATTTTTTTGTCTTCGTCCGGAATGCTCATGGTGTAGCCGGCAGCGCGACCGCGAGAAATGATGGAAACTTTGTGCACGTCGTCGCAGTGCGGAAGCATGTGGCCAACAATGGCATGACCAGATTCGTGATACGCCGTAATGCTGCGCTCAATAGGGGAGAGCATATGGCTTTTGCGCTCTGGTCCGAGGAGTACTTTTTCGATGCTATCAAGCAAGTCGTCTTGTGTAATGGTTTTGCGGTTTCGGCGTGCAGCGAAAATCGCGGCTTCGTTCATGATGTTCATGAGGTCAGCGCCGGAAAGGCCAGTGGTTCGTTCAGCGACGCGTTTCAAGTCTGCGCTTGCATCGAGTGGCTTGCCTTCGGCGTGGATCTTGAGGATAGCCTCGCGGTCCTTCAAGTCTGGCCGATCGAGCGTGACGCGGCGATCAAAACGTCCTGGACGCAGGAGCGCAGAATCAAGAACGTCTGGGCGGTTTGTTGCCGCAATGACAATTACGCCGAGGTTTGGTTCAAAGCCGTCCATTTCCACGAGAATTTGGTTGAGCGTTTGCTCGCGTTCATCGTGTCCGCCGCCAAGGCCGGCGCCACGCTGACGGCCAACCGCATCAATCTCGTCGATGAAGATAATGCATGGTGCTGCTTTTTTTGCCTTTGCAAATAAATCGCGGACACGTGATGCACCAACGCCGACGAACATCTCAACGAACTCTGATCCGGAAATATGGAAGAACGGAACCTCAGCCTCGCCGGCGACCGCGCGAGCGATGAGTGTTTTACCTGTTCCTGGTGGGCCCATGAGAAGAACGCCTTTTGGAATCTTTGCGCCAAGGTCCGCAAACTTTTTTGGAGTTTTAAGGAACTCGACAATTTCAGAAAGTTCTTCTTTTGCTTCAGGGTTGCCGGCAACGTCGGCGAACGTGAGGCGATTTTTTCCTTTCGTTACCTCGCGTGCACCACTTTGGCCGAACGTCATTGCTTTGCTGTTCGCGCCTTGCATTTGGCGGAGGAGGAACCACAACACCACCGAAAGCACAATAACGATTGCCGCCGTTGGTAACACGTTTCGTGCAAACGTGATTGCGGCGCTTGGTTCGTCAATTTGCACCGTAAGCCCTGAACGGATTGCAGGATCAACATTATCGCTATCCAACACATCAGTGAACGACTGTCCTGGTTCTTTTCGTGCAACAAAAACGGTGTTGTCCGCGCCGGTTGCGGTAACGGTGTCCTCAACAACGGTCACCTTGGTGATTTCTTTGGATTCAATTTTATCGATGAGCGCTGAGATGCTCACGGATTCCGTTTTGGTCTGGGATGGGATCGTTGCATTGGCGAAGATGACGCCAAGAACCACGAGAACAAGGAGAAAGACAATGGCGTTTTTTGAGAGCGGCTTCATAGGAAAAATGATGCTTCAATGCTGAAAGACTGTGCCAGAAAAATCGTCAAAAAGCAAACGAGCCGCCCATGGCGTTGGGCGACTCTATTCCGGTGAGGTTTCTTCGTGCTTCTGCATTGCGCGCACCTTTTCGAGGATCTGTTTTCCAACAGGATCGCCCGTGTCTCGTTGAAAGCGCACTTTCGGTCTGCCCTGATGGTAGCAGTGCATGAGGACGCCGTGTCGCTTCAGCCAGTACAGTGCGCTACGGAATCGGGTGAGATCTCCATTGCCCGAAAGTCCTTTGTTGAACTGCACAGACTCTGCAAGTTCGCGTTCCTCGAGTGGCGTTGGGCTTCTTGCGAGAATGGTGAGCGCGAGAACAATGTCTCTGGAAATACGGAAGTGACGATCATGCATGTGTCGTGCGAAAATTGCCTCGAGCGTTTCCATGACGTTCCCTGGTGTCGTTGTAGTGTATCGCGCAAATCACGTGCACAAAAAAACCGCCAGTGTTGGCGGTTTTTTTTGAAACGAAGCGAATGATTACGCTTTGTCTTCTGACTTTTCTGCCTTTGCTGCACCTTCTTCCTTGAGAGAAAGGCCGAGGCGGTGTTCATCTGGCTCGACGGACACGATGCGGAACTTCATGACGTCGCCTGGTTTCGCCAACTTTGTTGGGTCTTCCACTGGCTTGTCGGAAAGCTCAGAAACGTGCGCGAGGCCCTGAATGTCGGCGTCGAGTTCAACGAAGAATCCGAATGGATTTACTTTGATGATCTTTCCTTCTACCCAGCTGCCAACTTTGTAGCGCTTTGCAACGGTCTTCCAAGGATCTTCAGTAAGCTTCTTGATGGACAAGAAAATCTTGCTGCCTTCGATGCCGATGATTTCTGCGCGGACACTGTCGCCCATCTTGAGGACGTCGCGTGGGTGATCAATGCGCTGCCATGCAATTTCGGAGATGTGAACCAATCCTTCGAGCGGAGTGGTGCTTCCGGTTGGGAAGAACTTCACGAATGCGCCGAAGTCTGCAACTGCAGAAACGTCGCCGGCAACGATGTCGCCAACGCGGCACTGTGCGATGATGTTCTTCTGCTCTTCTTCCCACACTGCCTTTTCCGACACGATGAGCTTTCCGTCGTCTTCATGAACGTCGAGTACGCGAACGCGCATGGTTTCGCCAATAAAGCTGCGGAGCTTCTCGAAAATCTTTTGCTTATCGCCGCCTGCAACACGTGGGTAGTGTTCTGGAGCAAGCTGCGACACTGGCAAGAAGCCCTGCACGTGGTTTACACGAACGATGAGTCCACCCTTGTTTGCGTCCAACACCTTCACTGGAATTGGTTCGCCGGAGGTTGAGAGTTCGCTCAAATCCTTCCATGCGCGCTGCTGGCCAGCGTAACGGAATGAAAGCTCTACTTCACCGTTTTCGTTTTCCATGTCCACGACCGTTGCCTCAACTTCGTCGCCGTCCTTGAGGTTTTTGTAGGCTTCAGCCTCTGCATAAAGCTCGCGGCCGCGAACGACGCCAGTGGTAAGACCCATGATGTCGATACGAATCTCACGACCCTTTGTGGAGAGCACCTTTCCTTTAATGGTGTCGCCAACCTTTGGAATGACGAACAGTCCCTCTTCCTTCAAGAGCTCGTCGAGCTTGCTTGATGTTGTTGCTACCTTTCCCTTTTTCGCTTCTTTCATAAAGAAAATATCCTGATCGAGCTACGGGCCAAATAGCCGGTAGGCGCTCAGGGGCTAAGAATGAAGAAGTGGCAAAAGAGTACCCGAGATTAAGAAATTGAGCAAGAATTACGGAGTATATTTGGCTAATATTTGCTGAAAAGCTTGACTTTCAGCTATTTTTTGATATTTTGATTCTACGATCGTCGCAGATCGTTACGAGCTATGACGTGTCCCTGGCCGCTCGGGTCAGGACTTCAAACGCTCAAGATTCCTGGTAACCATCATGATCTCTCTTCTTGCTTCGTATCCCTCGGTTGACGCCATCCTTGCCGCCTACTACGCCGCAGGCGGGGTCATCGAAACTGGTGGAGATGCCGTTACCACTGAGGCGGTAGTGAACTGCGTTGACACGCCGCCCATGTTCTTCGGTGGCTGGTCCTATCCTTACGATAACCAACTTCCGAACCTCTACAAGGATGCGCTCAAAATGCGGGAAGTGGAGGCGGTGCAGGTACCCTGCCAGGCGAACGGCTGGACTCGCCTCGACGCCATCTTGCTTGAGCTGAGCGGCTTCGAGTTGATCGGCGCTCACGCTGCGGAATGGTACCTCCGCCCTGAGAACTTCGCCGCGTTCCTCACGGTCCTCGCGGTCTGTCCGTCCGGGAATTTGGTCTTCCTCGAGAAATACCGCAACTTGGATCGCGACTTTCGGGTTGTGTGCCTATATGTGGAAGACGGGAAGGTGTGTGTCGGCCGTCGCTGCGCCAACGCCGACGACAGGTTCGAGGCACATGATTTCTTCGCTGTTCGACGCAAGTCGGGCACGTAGGGGAAGGTGACTGCGACGTGAGTCGCCCGATCGAGCTTTTGCTCTCGGGCGGCTTTTTCGTTTTGTGGTATACATGAAGTAAGAATCATCTAGCCCAATGTCCTATGATCGTTGGAGAATTGATGAAGACCGATGTGGTTACGGTGTCGCCGTCGTTGAGTTGGAGAGAGGCGGCGGAATTGTTACTTGTTCGGGGTATTTCTGCGGCGCCGGTGATTGATGACGCCGGGCATTTAGTGGGAATTTTGAGTGAGAAAGATTTGTTCCGCGGCCTATTCCCGAGTTTTAAAGAATGGGTACAGTCGCCAGAGAATTATTTAGATTTTGATGTCATGGAGCATCATGCGGCTGATGCGATGGGGAAGAAGGTGTCGGACGTGATGAGTATGCGAGTTATTACCGCAACGCCAAATACGCCGATTCTCAAAGTTGGAGCGCTCATGGTGTCGTCGGGAATCCACCATATTCCTGTTGTTGAACACGATGTATTGGTAGGTATTGTCGGTCGCGGCGATATGTATCGAGCAATTATGAAGCAGTATTTTGGGATGGGGAAAAATGCCTGACGTGATTCTTTGAAAGGTTGGGGCGGAGGGAAGAATCGCGACCAGATATTATCTGGAGCACGGGTGTTCGATTTGAAACAGGGGGTTTTGTTAACGCAACTCATTTGCATTAAGAAACCACTGGTCGATTTTGGCGATCTGCGAGATTGGCGGCAATGCTGTGTAGGATTGGCGATCGTGCATTTCTGAAATCGATTTCATTTTTTCTCAATTTCCGATTCAGATCGCAACCCAGCGCGAGGTTTTAAAAGGTCAAAAAACGATAGTGCTCCTTAAAAATGAGGATAGCCGACCCGGCCGAGTCTTTTTCGATTCCCCCAACCCATCCCAAGAATCAGTTCAGACTCCGTGTTCTCCACAGTACTTCTGCCTTTTTTGTTTCGATCTCGCTACACTGTCTCCACTATGGCACATCCAAACGGAGAAATGGTTCAGGATTTTCGAAAAGCAGTGGCGCAGTTGGTTCCGCTCACACCGAAAGTCATACGCGATGAAGCATCACGACTTGCGGATGATTTGGAGCACAATGAATCCTCGACTATTGAGCAGATTCGTCAGGCGTTGGTGTACGTTGGAAAGAAAGAATTTCCGTATCGAAAGGCGTATCAAGAGCTGTGTGCTGGAGATGAAGAAGCGCGATTGCAAGAGCTCGTCCTTGGAAAACTCGATGCATCGATCAAAGCAAAAATGGAGCCAGTCGTAAAATATGGCGTGCATATTTTGGACTACGTGAAGAGCTCGCAATTTGAAACGGCCTTAACCGATGACGAGCGTTCTCAGGTTGATCGGGAGATTACCGCTGCGCATGACGTGCTTGACCGGCAGTGCGATGAGCGTGCTGCGGCTCGTCGAGGAACGTACGACGAATTGGTTGCGCGATGGACGGCAACGCAAGAACACATTCAACAATTGATTGAAGTGTTGCGCGGTATGGCAGACCGCGATCCGCAATATCATGACGATATTTTGGCTCGCGTTCAGCAATTCGAAAATGGCTGGTCGATGGTAGAAGCTGATCCAACGGTTGATGATGTGCAAAAAGAAATTACGTATTGGACCGGTGTACTCAGTGAGGATGACGAAGATAGCGCGACAGAATAAGATATGTTACCGTAGTCCCGAATTCGAGCCGATTATGAATATTACCTGGAACGGTGCGGGAAGTATTGTTTTGACCGCAAAACCTGGTCAGACTGAAGTGTCATTAGTGACGAATCCGTTTTTTGCGGAGGGCGCAATGAAGTTCCCAAAACAAATCGAGGCATCGATGATTGTGCAGACGCACAACGATGATTCAACGGGAAACACTGATGCGATTATTCCGGAACATGATGGCGGCAAAGCGCCGTTTGTTGTTGATCACGCTGGGGAGTACGAGGTTCGTGGATTATTTGCGACGGGTATTTCTGCGCCAAAGAAAGACGGTACCCCGCATACCATTTATCGTTTTGACGTTGAGGGAATGCATATCGGTTTTCTTGGCGCGATCGATCGTACGCTTACTACTAAAGAACAGGAGACGCTTGGCGCCGTCGATATTTTGCTTGTTCCAGCAGGAGGCGGAAGCGTACTTGGCGCGGCGGCAGCGGCGGAACTTGTGACGCAAATTGAGCCACGTGTTGTGATCCCAATATACGTCAATGCGTTTGAGGGTGATGGATTTGCGGAGAGTGCGGCGTTCGTTCGTGAAATTGGCGCACCGGCAGAAACTGTGAGCAAGTATAAGATTGTTCGGTCGGGTCTTCCGGAAGAAGACATGGCGGTCGTTGTCCTCACGCGGGGATAGCGTATGAATGCACCACGTATCGTCATTCCGAAACGACGATTCCTTGCCGGAAAAACGGCGTGGGTCGTTGTGGCGATCGCGGTCATGGTCCTTCTTGGTGCAGCGATTCAATTGAAAATGACATGGACTCGTGAACGAACACGCGGAATTACCGCTGACGCCGTTGATTTCTTTCATGCAGTGAAGGCAGGGGTGAGCTCGGTGATTCCTCCGGCAAGTGCATTTCCTCCAATCTCAAATTAAATTGTATGGCAAAAGCAAACGAATCCGTTGAAGTCCTTCCAGAAGATTCAGGCCTCGTGCCGGTTGGTGGACTTATTCAGCAGAGCATCACTGAAGAAATGCGACATGCGTACCTAGACTACGCGATGTCGGTTATTGTGGCTCGCGCATTGCCAGATGTTCGTGACGGCATGAAGCCGGTGCATCGTCGTATTTTGTACGCAATGTGGGATATTGGACTCCGTGCAAATGCAAAATTCCGAAAGTCCGCAACTATTGTTGGAGAAGTGCTTGGTAAGTATCACCCACACGGCGACATTTCTGTGTATGACAGTATGGTCCGCATGGCACAGGATTTTTCATTCCGCTATCCGCTCGTCACCGGACAGGGAAACTTTGGCTCTATGGATGGCGACGGTGCGGCAGCCTACCGTTATACCGAAGCAAAACTTTCGCCGATTGCGGAAGAGATGCTTATCGATATTGAAAAAAACACGGTGAACTTCACGCCAAACTACGACGGGAGCCACGACGAACCAGCGGTGCTTCCCGCAAAACTTCCAAACTTGTTGTTGAACGGCATGATTGGTATTGCGGTTGGTATGGCAACGAACATTCCTCCGCATAACGTGAAGGAAATTAGTAATGCCATTTTGAAATTGATCGATAATCCTGAAACGTCAGTCGACGAAATCGTTGAGGTGATGCCAGGACCAGATTTTCCAACGGGAGGCATTGTGTACGGCGCAAATGACTTGCGCGCAGCATACGCGACGGGTCGTGGGGGAGTTGTTGTCCGCGCAAAGGTTGATATCGTTGAGGGCAAAAAGGACGCGTCGTCCATTATTGTTTCGGAAATCCCATACTTGGTAAACAAGAGCTCGCTTATTGAAAAGATCGCCGACCTTGTTCGCGAGAAGAAACTTGAAGGCATTAAAGATATTCGCGACGAGAGTAACAAAGAAGGGGTGAGAATCGTTATTGAATTGAAGAAAGACGCGTATCCACGAAAAGTGCTCAACCGGTTGTATCAGGCGACGCAGCTGCAGACGACCTTCCACTACAACATGCTTGCGCTCGTTGATGGCATTCAGCCTCGTGTGCTCAACGTGAAGCAGATTTTGGAAGAGCACATTAAGCATCGGAAAGAAGTGGTAAAGCGCCGGACGGAATACGACTTGGCGCGTATTGACGACCGTTTGCACATTTTGGACGGCTTGCGTATTGCGCTTGCAAACATCGACAAAGTGATTGCGACCATCAAGAAGTCGAAGGACAAAGATGAAGCGCGGTTGAACTTGATGAAGCAGTTCTCCATGAGCGAGCGTCAGGCTGTCGCGATTTTGGAAATGCGTTTGCAGGCATTGGCCAACCTTGAACAGTTGCGCATTGAGCAGGAGTACGCGGAAAAGATGAAAATTAAGGCTGAACTTGAGGCAATTTTGAAGAGCGAAAAGAAATTACTCGCAGTGCTTCGCGGGGAATTGGTAGAGCTTGCAGAGAAGTTTGGTGACGAGCGCCGCACAAAGATCGTGAAGGCTGGCGTGAAGGAATTCTCCATGGAAGACATTATTGCCGACGTTCCAGCGGTCGTCATGATGACAAAAGACGGTTACATTAAGCGCTTGCCGCCTGATACATTTACCCAGCAGGGACGCGGCGGAAAGGGTGTGATTGGCTTAACAACGAAAGAAGAAGACGCGGTTGAGGCAATTTATTCCGCAACCACCCACGATGACATGATGTTCTTTACGTCACGTGGCAGGGTATTCCGTTTGAAAGCGTACGAAATTCCTGAAGCATCGCGCACGGCAAAGGGTCAGGCAATCGTGAACTTCTTGGAGCTCGGTCCTGGCGAAAAGGTGTCGTCGGTTCTTGTGGGAAATCTTAAGAAGCAGCTTGGTGCAAAGTTCATCATGATGGTGACGAATCGCGGAACTATCAAAAAGACAAAACTCGAAGACTTTGAAAATGTTCGCAAGTCCGGATTAATCGCTATTAAGCTGAACGACGGCGACAACTTGCAATGGGTTCGGACGTCTACCGGAAAAGATCAGGTGATGTTGGCGACAATGAACGGTATGTCGATTCGGTTTAACGAAGACGACGTTCGTCCAATGGGCCGCGTTGCTGCCGGTGTGCGTGGAATGAAATTAAAGGGTGACGATGAAATTATCGGCATGGAAGTCATTTCTGCTGACGCACAGAAAGAAGGGCGACAGTTGTTGACGATTATGGGAAATGGTTACGGAAAGCGTACAGATATTGAGGAGTACGGTGTGCAGGGTCGTGGAGGATCAGGAATTAAGACCGCGCAGATTACTGCGAAAACCGGTAAGCTCGTGTGCGCATATGTGACGGAAATGCAGGACACGCGTGATCTTCTCATTATGTCCCAAGGCGGACAGATCATTCGTACGTCAGTCACGTCAGTGTCCGTTATTGGTCGTGCAACGCAAGGCGTTCGCGTGATGCGCTTTAAACAAGCAGGCGACATGGTTGCAACGGCGACAGTTGTTGCGGGCGCCGCAGAGAAAAAAGAAGAGTAATATTGTGTGAAAAAATCACTCGTCGCTGCGTAGCGACGAGTGATTTTGATTTGTGATAAAATATTCACAATATGCAGTCCAGAGATAGCTCAGGTGAACGCGCAATTGATTCTCCGGTCAGGGGATTTTCTGACAAGATTATTACTCCGGAGACGCGTGCGATCGTTGATCGTGAAGGAAAGAAGATTCGCGATGCTCTTGCGGTAGAAACGAAAGCGGCTGTTGGTATGTTTTTGCTGTTGCGTGAACAGCATCCGTCGATGGGTGACGGTTTCTGGCGCGAGCTTCGTTCCGCGATTGTTTCTACGATTACGTTACATGCCGAGGTCGATCGTGCTCGTCAGTTGGCCATGACACAGGGAGGGACGGTATTGGACCGAGCTCGTGTTGCAGAACGATTTGCGGTTGATACTGTTCAGCGATTGCTTGGGAAAACCCCATCGTTACGATCGGATGACGAGACGATGAAGGAAATTCGAGTTTTTGGTTTTTTGCAAAGCCTTATCGATCAAGCACTCGTCAATCAACCAAAAGCCGATCTTGTTGAATTCAATAGTGAGCGTCGTCGAGTGCAAACAATCCGCGCAATGGTGCTCAAATGCGAGGAATCTCTCGCGGGTGATCGTGGAAATACGCGGGACGTTGTTTCTCGTCTTGAAGAAATGTACTTTCTTCGTGGCGCACTAAACGATAAATCCAAGACGCTTGATGTCTTGATTGATTATTACACTGTGCGATTGGATTGGGGGTTGTCGCCAGATCGTCAGAAAGAGTTGCAAGATCGTAAGCAATTTGTAGAGCAGCAGCTTGG
>CAYROW010000011.1:0-4061 GCA_964425965.1 uncultured Gammaproteobacteria bacterium | reverse complement strand
AGATGTTTCGCGGAGTGCGGTTGAGCGGGCGTTTGCGTCGGCAATGCAGTCGCTTGATTTTGATGTCGCACGCGACAGAAAAGAGATCGCGTTATTACAGCGCGCTCGAGAAGTACTTCTTCAACGTGTTGAAAAAGAAGAGACGCATATTCGTGTCGAAGAAAAACCTGTCCCAGCACTGCCGCAAAAGGTTACAGCTCCAGAATCGTGGTTTTCGAGAACGTTACGAAGTCCTGGTGCTCGCGTTCGCGCCTTGTTTGCTGGAGCGGTCGGTTTGGGCGCAGTTGGTGGTGCTGTCGCGCTGCATGAATTTGGCGAAACAGATTCTGAGCCATCGCATATTGTTGTTGGCGCGCTTGACGATACAGCTATCGAAGATACTGGCGGAGACACTGGTGCTTCTGAGAATGAAGCTGCAGAAGCTGCGGTGCAGAAGCCGTCGTCAGATTTTGTACCACAGAAGGGTGATACGTTGTGGCGTGAGCTGAAGCGGCGCATTCAGGAGAGGGGAATGCGCGCAACGGACGAGAAAATGTTTATGCTGAAACATTTGGCAGATCAGGAAAATCCTGGCGTTGATTGGAATCATCTGGAAATTGGTACGCCCGTGCATTTGAGCACCGTCGATTCGATGTTGGACGAGATGGAAGGGAAGCCTGTGACGAAAGTGCCGAGTATCGAGACACAAAATTCCGCATCGACGCCATCGAACGATCAACTTCGAAGCGAGGAAAATTCCCGTGTCGATGGCTTGTTGAACGCGTCATCAACGCTTGAAGCTCCGATCGTCACTGCGGAAAAGGCGTACAGCGATTTGCCAAGGATTGGCCACACAGAACACGTGATGGCAAAGGGGGAGTGGATTTATAAAATTATTCACCTCATGTTGCGCGAGCAAGGGCTGAACTGGAACTCTTCGCGTATTGCGCGATTAAAGAATCTGACGCTTGAGGAAAACGGTTTAACAGAGGAACAGGCGATGCGTATTCCTGTCGGAAAGGTCATAACATTCACGAAAGCAGTTCAGGAAATCCAAGGAATGAAGGCGGCAAAAGAGAAAGGAAAGAAGTAAAAAAGGAATGACGGCCAGGGTCCCGAGGGATCCTGGCCGTCGTCGTTGTGTGCGTCGTTACCCCGCGTGGGCAATTCCGATCTCGAGCAGGACGTGCTCGATGCGTCGGAGATGAGCCAGACGGTTTCCTGGAGTCGTCGACCGTTGCCCGGTTTGGGCTTCCATGACGATCGCGCGACCGTTCTCGGGGAGGACTTTCAGCATGGGCGCTGTTTGAAGCATCCAGCTGATCGACCGCGTGAACGCCTCGTGCGCGACGTGCGTTTCGTTGCCGCCACGCACGGAAACCATTCCTCGCGACACGAGCTCGTGGATGCAGATGGCTTCCAGGAAGCCGATGGCTTCTTGTGACCATGCGCCGATTTGCTGCAAATTGCCCTTCCTGAGTCCGTCGCTCATTTTCCGAACACGATCTGCGGCGAGAATCGCCCAGGGCCGGAACGGATTCGCGCAGATGCTCTCGAGCATCGATGCGTCGCGGTTCAGTCGTTTCGCGAAATTGAGGCGCCTTCGGGCGTTGATGCCGGGAATGACGCCGGTTTGCGTCCACCACGGCTGCCTATTCTCGAGTACGCTCATGACGCGCTCAGCGAACGAGCACACGCCTGCGATGTACGATGCCGTTGCGCTTTGCGCGACGATGACCTGTTCAGTCCGACTCGTTTTTCCTTCGGCGATCGCCCTGGCTCGACGCTGGATGGCCCGCATGATCAGTACCTTGCGCCACACGTTGTAGCGATTGGTTTTGTCGTACGGGTTCTCCATCGCCCTGAGGAACTGGGTGATTTCGCGAGCGAGCTTTCCGGTGCTCGCACGCGCGAGAGCCTTGAGCTCTTCGACGTTGGCACGATGCTGCTCGAGCGGAATTGTCTTCCGCAGGTCCGTGTAGAGTGCATGAGCGAGCGCTTCGTTGCCGAGGTTGTCGAGCGCGCGCATGAGCCGGATGTCGCTCAGCTCGTCGTCCATCGCTTGTCGCATTGCGCGATCGGCCGCCGTGATGGTGGCGAATTCCGAGACGACGAGTTTGGGGGCTCCCTTTTTGTGGAACCAGGGATTCGTTTTCTCGTTTCCGCCGATCGTGCCCGCCAGAGACTTTCCTGGAGCGAAGCGCTGAAGCACGGTTCCACTCGGAACGGAGCGGTTCGTGCCCTGACGAACGATCCACAGCATGTTGTCTGCGAGGGTCACGCACGAATTTTCCGAGAAGCAGACGGCCCAGCCTTGAGGCACTTGGGGGTCGCCTTCCGGCGGGAGCTCGCCCTTGGAGTTTACGTTCGCGACAACGGCGTAGAGCAGGGTGTGGGGAAGGATTGCGAAGGACGGAGTCGCTTCACGGGGGTTGATCACGGGTTTTCTCGGGGAACGGGGTTGCCTGTCCTGTCGAACAGGTGCAAGAGGATAGCCTCATTTCTCGCTTGACGTCAATCGGATATTTGGCTACTATTTGCGCATTCTTCAATTTCCTCTATGCCATTGCCGTCATTCCGAAACTCCCGATCAAAGGTTCGCCGCCGCCGTTCCCACCACGCCCTCAAGCCACAACAGGTCATGGTTTGCGCAAAGTGTGAGGCAATCCTTTTGCCACATCGCGCATGTAAGAACTGCGGAACCTACGGTGATCGCAATATCGCAAAGCAAGGAAAGGCAGAGGTAAAGAAGGCTATTGCAAAGGCGGTCAAGAAGGCCCCAGCAAAGAAGGCGGCAAAGAAAACATCAAGCCAGCCTGGTCACGAAGGTCATAACCACGACTAAATCCTGAAACAATGCCTGCCGTTTGGCGGGCGTTGTTGTTTTCGGTATACTCTCAGCATTCTATGTCCAACCGACACCTCGCTCGCACAATGGCGATGCAAGTTCTTTACGAATGGGATTTTCGTGGAAAGGAAGCTGTCCGGCTTCCTGAAGTTGTTGCGCTTGTTCGTGAGGAGTTTGCGCCGAAGTTTGACGATGGCGGTTACGTTGAGCATCAGGTTGGTGAAATTATTCGCCGCTTGCCTGAGATCGACACCATGATTAACACGTTCATGCCAAACTGGACGGTCGACTCGATCACGATTATCGACAGGAACATTCTCCGTCTTGGTGTGTATGAGCTGCGATTCGATCAGTTAATCCCGTCAAAGGTTGCTATTAACGAGGCTATCGAACTGGGAAAGAAGTTTGGCGGAGAAGCTTCGGGAAAGTTTGTGAACGGTGTTCTTGGGGCGATCTTGAAAGATATGACCGCAAAAGGAGAGAAAAAACAGGCTGACATTGAACGAGAAACGAAGGCTGAAGAAGCTCCAAACGCATAGTATGCAGAAAGATATTGCCGCACTCGCAAAAATATTAAACGTTCCTTTTTTGTCTGGTGGTCACCTTGAACAAGCCGTGGTGCACCGTTCCTACCTCAATGAGCATCCTGATTTTCCGTTGGCGCACAATGAACGTTTGGAGTTTTTAGGCGACGCTGTGCTTGAGCTTGTGGTGACAGAGTACTTGTATAACACGTACGAGAACCCGGAAGGCGAATTAACGACATGGCGGTCGTCGATTGTGAATGGCGACAGTCTTGCTGCGATTGGTCAGGAAATTGGCATTGAGCCGTTTCTCTATCTCTCGCGTGGCGAAGAAAAGGACTCGAAT
The DNA here is from genome assembly GCA_964425965.1 of uncultured Gammaproteobacteria bacterium. Classification (GTDB taxonomy): domain Bacteria; phylum Patescibacteriota; class Patescibacteriia; order UBA9934; family UBA9934; genus CAIKHN01. The sequence continues at coordinate 364 of CAYROW010000011.1, read as the reverse complement.
TCAAAGGCGCGCCGGTACATCCTTGCAAACGCGATGGAAGCAATCATCGGCGCGATCTACCTAGACTTCGGATGGGACTTGTCGAAGGAGTTTATTTTGAAACACGTCGTTTCGAAGTTGGGCGATATTATTGCAGAGCGCTCGTACATCGATCCAAAGAGTAAGTTCCAGGAAGCCGCACAGTCGCGATTGTCGATTACACCAAGTTACAAAGTTCTTGAGGAATCTGGGCCGGATCATCAGAAGACGTTTATTATGGGTGCGTATCTTGGGAAGGATCTTGTCGCAAAGGGGGAGGGGACAAGTAAGCAAGAAGCGCAGATTGCTGCCGCAGCGAATGCGTTAAAAGAGAAGGGGTGGTAGA
>CAYROW010000010.1:18562-24485 GCA_964425965.1 uncultured Gammaproteobacteria bacterium | reverse complement strand
CAGTGGTCTCGCTTCGCAAAGTGTCCCTCGTCACCTACGTCGCATAAGCCTTCGCATCCCTCAGCGCCACCCGTTGATTCGTTCGCTTCGTTCAGTTTCTAAATTCTTCCCACTATGCCAACCGAAAAAGCAGCAGCTCCAGCGTCAGATGCAAAGAAAAAGTCCAAAACCCCAGAAACACTTCGCGGCTTCCGCGATGTGCTTCCTGATGAACAGGCTGCTTGGGAAAAGGTGGAGTCATTGGCTCGAAGCATGACGCAGGCCTACGGGTTTGGTCGTGTTCGTATGCCAGTGTTGGAGCAGACCGGGCTTTTTGAGCGATCGGTGGGAAAGGACACTGACATCGTCGAAAAAGAGATGTTTACGTTCGTGGATCAGGGCGGTGTGAAGATGACGTTGCGCCCAGAAGGCACAGCGCAGGTGGCTCGTGCATACATTGAGCACGGCATGGTGAACCAGTCTCAGCCAGTGAAGCTGTGGTACTTCGAGCCGTTCTTCCGTCACGAGCGCCCACAGGCTGGCCGATATCGCCAGTTCTTCCAGTGGGGAATTGAGGCAATTGGTTCTGATGACCCTGTTGTCGATGCACAGATCATTCTCATGACACAGCGATTCTGTCGCGATCTCGGTCTTGATGTGATTGTGCAAATTAACTCGCTCGGTACGCCGTCATCGCGCAAGGAATATATTGCGGAGCTGGTAAAGTACTTTAAGCAACACAAGAAAGCGTTGTCGGAAACAGACTTGAAGCGACTTACAAAGAACCCGCTGCGTTTGCTCGATTCTAAGGAGCCAGGAATGGAAGAGTTAAAGGCAAACGCGCCACAGATTTTTGACTACTTAGACGAAGCATCAAAACAGCACTTCATGAAAGTGTTGGAGTACTTGGATGAGACTGAAGTTCCATACGCCCTGAACCCTTGTTTGGTTCGCGGATTGGATTACTACACAAAGACAACATTTGAAATTGTGTTGAACAACGCAACGTCGCCAGAGCTTGAAGGTTTGGCGCTTGGTGGTGGCGGTCGATACGATGGACTTATTCCAATGCTCGGCGGACGTGAGAATACGAGTGCAATGGGTGCAGCAATGGGCGTTGAGCGTATTGTGCTCGCCATGAAAGCAATGAACGTCATGCCGCCACGTCGCGAAAAGATTGACGTGTTCTTCTGCCAGCTTGGCGAAGGAGCGCGCCGAAAAGGTCTTGCCGTGTACGAGAAATTCCGCGAAGGTGGAATTATGGTGGGGGAGGCGTTTGGAAAGGGAACGCTAAAGGCACAGCTCGAGATTGCCGATAAATTGAAGGCTCCAGTTGCCGTCATTCTCGGTCAGAAAGAGGTGCTCGATGGCACAATCATCATTCGCGACATGGAATCTGGCGCGCAGGAAATTGTCGATGTTGAAAAAGTTGTAGGAATCATTGCAAAACGTTTGAAAGACGTTGCCGAGAAAACGGCGTAAGCAGGTAAAACAACAAAGTGGCTAATATAAGCCACTTTTTTGTTTGCAGAATGCAAAAAGCCTTGACGGATGTGAAAAAAATGGCTAATCTCTGCGCACAGTTTTCCCAATCACGGGATTCTGCGACAGCCCCCTTACGGAGCTCACATGTCTCGCTTCTTCCCCCTCGTTCTTCCCATCTTCATCGCGGCCTGCGCCTCGGGCAGCGGCGACGTCACGGCCAAGTACGGCGACCTCGACCCCAACTCGGTGATGCGTGCCAGCGGCGACTTCACCGTCTGCGCCGACACGGTGGCGGGCCTCGACGACGACCTGGACGGCTACGCGATCGTGCCGTCGTCCTCGGCCGACATCTTCGCGGACAACGCCAGCGGCTACGCCGACTACATCTGCATCGATCTCGCGGTCACCGGGTTGCCGAAGCACTACATCGTCATCGCCTCGGCGAGCGATGTCGGTACCGACTGCAACGACGCCGCCGCCACCATCAACCCGGCGGCGACGGAAGCGTGTGACGGCGTGGACAACGACTGCGACGGCTCCGTGGACGAGTCGGGCGGCAGCACCACGTTCTACGCGGATGCCGACAGCGACACGTACGGCGACCTCACGGTCACCTCCACGGCGTGCAGCATGCCCGCGGGCTACGTCACCGACAGCACGGACTGCAACGACAGCAACGCGGCGGTGAACCCCGGCGCGACGGAGGTCTGCGACGCGCTCGACGTGGACGAGGACTGCGACGGGTTCGCGGACGACGCGGACGGCTCGGCGACGGGCCTGTCCACGTGGTACGCGGACGCGGACAGCGACACCTACGGCGACGCGACGGTCACCGACGCCGCGTGCGATCGGCCGGTCGGGTACGTGGCGGACAGCGCCGACTGCGACGACGCCGACAACGGCATCAACCCCGGGGCGACGGAGGTGAGCTTCGACGGCATCGAGAACAACTGCGACGGCACGAAGAACGCCACCGCGATCACCTACCTCTGCGCGGAACCGGTCACGGACTGGGTCACCACGCCCTGGCAGTTCCGGATCCGCGACGGAACGGCAGATCCCGACGGAACGGCCACGGCAACGTGGGCGAGCCCGGGGGCGAACCAGGGAACTGGCAAGCTCTGCAGCTGGGAGACGGTGATCGACGGCGATACGGAGTACTTCAACGCTCCGTTCGACGTCGACGGCGACGGGATCTACGGCGAGCAGTACGTGGACGGCGACGGTGCGTGGGGCTGCATGCTCGACGCCCAGCTGATCGACACGTTCACGGCCGACGGCTACGCCATCACGGTGACGAACGTCAGCTACGGGACCGGTTCGGACTGCCACTGGACGGTCGACACGCAGTAGGGCCAACGGCCCACGGGTCCCCGGTAAGCGAAAGCTTGCCGGGGACCGCTTCTTTTTTTCTGGGATTTTATTGACTTTTGTTTGAAAAACACATAGACTCCTCGCTCGGCCCGGGAAGGATGTTCTTTCTTGGATAACCGAGTAGCTCTCCTTCGGGAGGCTATGCGAAATGTTCGTTCGAGGTTCGCATGTTCCGTACCACTCTCCCCATCTTCGTCCTCTTCGCCCTCGCCGCCTGCGGCCAGGAGGAGGACGGCGTTCTTCAGCAGCACTTCGACAATCGCGACGACGCGATCGCGGCCGCCTCGCGCGTGTCCGGCGACGCGACGACCGGTCTCGCGGCCTGCGCCGCCATCTCCTACACGGACACCACCGGCCTCCACACCGCCCAGATGATCGGCTTCGACGGCGACCTCGACACCAAGGCGACCATCCCCGGCAGCTGGACCGACGTCTTCGCGGATCGGAAGTACGTCTGCACGCTCGATACCGTGCCGTACATGTACGTCACCATCACCACGGCGGCGGACGTCGGCGCCGACTGCAACGACTCGAGCGCCTCGATCTACACCGGCGCGATCGAGGCCTGCGACGGCGCGGACAACGACTGCGACGGCGCGGTGGACGAGTCGGGCGGCACCGCCACCTACTACGCGGATGCGGACCACGACGGGTACGGCGATTCCGCCGTCACCTCCACGGCCTGCAGCATGCCCGTGGACTTCGTGGTGGACGCGACCGACTGCGACGACCGCGACGTGTTCACCTTCCCGGGCGCCGCCGAGCTCGACTCGACGAGCGCGTGCATGGCCGACGCCGACGCCGACGGGTACGGCGACGACAGCGTCTCCGGCTCCGTGACCGCCGGCACGGACTGCAGCGATGCGGTCACCTCCACCCACCCCGGTGCGATGGACAACACGTGCGACGGCGTCGACAACGACTGCGACCACGTGACCGACGAAGACGCGACCTACACGGACTACTACGTGGACATGGACGGCGACGGGTACGGTTCCGGGTCGGCGCACTCCTTCTGCGCGCCGCCGAGCTCGGGCTACAGCCTGCTCTCGACGGACTGCGACGACGGTGTGCTGGCGATCAGCCCCGCGGCGACGGAGGTCTGTGATCTCGTGGACAACAACTGCACGGGCGGCATCGACGAAGGCGTGGAACACACGTTCTACGCCGATACCGATCACGACACGTACGGAGATCCGGCGGTGACGGACATGGCGTGCTCGGCTCCGGTCGGGTACGTCTCGGACAGCACCGACTGCGACGACAGCACCGCCCTCCGCTACCCCGGCAACCCCGAGGTCTGCGACGGGATCGACAACGACTGTGCGAGTGGCGCCGACAACGGCCTCGCGTTCGTCGCCTACTACACCGACGCCGACCGCGACGGGTACGGCTCGGGGACGGCGAGCTCGATGTGCTCGAACCCGGGAACGGGCTACAGCACGCTGAACACGGACTGCAACGATCTCAGCGGGGCGATCAGCCCGGCGGGGAGCGAGGTCTGCGACAGCGGCACCGCGGATGAAGACTGCGATGGGCTCGTCGACGACAACGATCCGTCGGCCACCGGCCAGTCCACCTGGTACGCGGATCTCGATGGCGACGGCTTCGGCCTCTCCGCCTCGGGCACCACGTCCAAGTGCGACATGCCGAGCGGCTACTCGGCCGTCAGCACCGACTGCGACAACTCCGACGCGGACACCTACCCGGGTTCCGCCGAAGAGGAGTCGCTCAGCGCGTGCATGACGGATGCCGACGATGACGGCTTCGGCGACGAAGACGCGACCGTCGGCGTTCCGGGGACGGACTGCAACGACAACGACGACGACGTGAATCCGGATGCCACCGATGTCGCCAACAACGACCTCGATGAAAACTGCGACAACACGGCGGTCGGGTACATCTGCGAGAAGGACACGTTCACGAACAGCGCGGTGTACAAGCAGCTCTGGCTCGACAGCCAGGACACCACGAGCGACGACTCGACGTGGAACTACCCGGGCCTCGCGAGCGGCACGGCGTCGTCCACCACGGAGCTCTGCGTGAGCCGCACCATCACGGGCGGCGAAGACTGGAAGGTCCAGACGCAGTACTCCACGAGCGCGACGAGCGGGACGTTCTACTCGTCCAGCTGGTCGTTCTCCGGCTACGGCAACGGCTACACCAACGTCTCCACGCTCACCGTCATGGACGAGCCGGTGACGGTCACGAAGACGTCCTGGGGTGGCGGTGCGGACGGCTACTTCACGGTCGCCGCCACGCTCCCCAACTAGTTCGGCAGTACGGCCGGTGCGAAGGCACTGGCAACGGCCCCCGGTTCAGCGAAAGCTGAGCCGGGGGCTTCTCATTTCATTTTGATTCTGCGTTTGAAATATTTTATAGTGCGATGGTTCACTCGAGGTTTTCGTGGCGTATCACCCTCACGCGTGGGTTCTGAATAATTGCATCGTCCCGACGGAAGGATTCGGCGATGCTCGCGACTTCACGGCGTTCATGTTGCGGGCAACGCCTGGTGCAACGGTGGATGTCGACGATGACCGCATGGTGCAGGCGGCAGTGTACTGGTGGCGGCGGTTTGGGGGAGGGGTCTGGTTTGCGGAGTATCTGGAAACCATTCCGCCGTTGCCGGACTGCACGGCGCTTCGGGAGAAATTTCCGTTACTTTGGATGCCAATACTCATCGATCCTCGGCTTGGTCATGTGCAAACAGCGCAGTGCGCCAACCTCGCGTTCGAGGAGTACGGCTATACCAATGAAACGCTGGTTCCTTCGCATCGGACGCAGGCGTTCCCGACGGATAGGCCGTACTGGGTGCTCGCAAACGACGGGGAGGAGACGCTCGGAAAGCGGGCGCTAGACTGGCAGAAGGCATGTGAGAGGGAGGGGATGTACGCCGCGACGCTCGAGCTTCTGTTCGCGTTGTGGGTACAGCGTCCGCCGAGAACGTACACGATGTCGGCTCCGGAAACGCGGCACGCAACGCACAAGAATCAGTGCGCGTGTGTGCTCATCAAAAACGGAAAGGCGCGGGTGATTGCAAGCGAGGTCGACTTCAAAGGTCCAAAGTCCGCCACGCCGTTTTTCG
>CAYROW010000010.1:0-18462 GCA_964425965.1 uncultured Gammaproteobacteria bacterium | reverse complement strand
CCCATCTCTGAGAGGAGTGAAAAACTATGTCTGATATTGAAGTAAAGCGAAAGAAAGGTGAAAGCTTTGAAGCGGTGTTCCGCCGTTTTAGCCGCCGCCAGCAGCAAAGTGGAAAAGTGCTCGACGTTCGCGCCGGCCGCTATTTCGCAAAGAAACCAAAGCCAAACAAGGTAAAGGAGAGCAAGCTCCGCAGTTTGGAAAAGGGTGCAAAGCGCGAATATCTCCTCAAGACTGGAAAAGTCAAAGAAGAAGATCTCCGCAAGCCAACCCGTCGATAAGACCAAAAACACCCTCGAGCAATTGGGGGTGTTTTTTGTTTTGTGGTAGTATTTTTTTCGGAGAATGAATCATGCTCACCCCGGAACGAATCAAGCTCGTAGAAGGACGCGAACGAACCTACGGATCCCGCAATCCCCGCGACCCTGGATGCCCTCCGCGATTCGCGCTCGCCAAGGGTCCGGACCCTTCTTCCGAGTCACCCGATCCTGCATTCCAAGCGGACGCCGCTGCGCGGAATCAGGAATTCCTGGATGCGTCGGGGAAGGATTGAGGATCAGGCCGCAAACACGATGTCGCTCTACGGAAATGTCCCAAAAGGACGATTCTGTGGAGCGACGTTTCATTTCTTTCGTTTTTTGGATTTTTGCGCTACACTTTCTTGCATATGACTCTCTACGAACAGATCCGTGAGGACATGAAGGCAGCAATGAAGAATAAGGACTCGGCGACGCTCGACACGGTGCGTATGCTTATTTCGTCTCTCAAAAACAAAGCAATCGACCTTGGAAAGGAACTTGAGGACGCTGACGTAGTCGCAACAATTAAAAGCGACCTCAAGAAGCTCAAGGACGGACTCGAATCATTTGCAAGTGCTGCTCGTGAAGATTTGGCAGACAAGGCAAAGGCAGAAATTGCGATTCTCGAGAAATATTTGCCAGCGCAAATGACTGACGGTGAGCTCGAGGAGAAAGTACGTGCAAAGCTCGCCGAACTTGGTATTACCGACATGGCATCTGTTGGAAAGGCAATGGGCGCGCTGATGGCCGACTTGAAGGAATTCGCTGACGGCTCTCGTATTAAGGCGACGGTTGATAAGATTCTCAAGAAGTAATTTTTTCGTGCTCCGTGGCGACTCGGGACGACTTTGCTCCGCTGTGACCAATCACGCTACGCCGCGACGTTTCGCTTCGCTCAACTGCGGCTGTGCATCAGTGGTCTCGCTTCGCAAAGTGTCCCTCGTCGCCTACGTCGCATTCGTTCGCTACGCATCATGTCCGCTCCCCAAAAAACCATTCTCGCTGACCTTATTCATTTCCGCGCAAGTGCGCGGGAGGCTTCGGATAGAATGGAAGAGCTTGAGGAGCTTGTTCGAACGTATGGTGGGGCAGTGGTAGTGAAAAACATTCAGCGTAAGGAAAAGCCGGATGGCCGAACGTTCATTGGAAAGGGAAAAGTTGAGGAGATCCTCGCAGATGCGAAAGCGCTTGGCGCAACGCTTCTTGTTGTGAATCACGTTCTCAAGCCGAGTCAGATTTTTCATTTGGAGGAGGAGCTGAAGCCTGCGAAGATGCGTGTGTGGGATAGAACGGATCTGATTTTAAATATTTTCGACAAACACGCGAAAACCACGGAAGCAAAGCTCGAGATCGAGTTGGCTCGTATTCGGCACATGGGTCCGCGCATTTACGACATGGGCGAACAGCTTGGCCGGCAGCGCGGTGGAACTGGAACCCGTGGCGGAAGCGGCGAAGGGAATACGGAAGCAATGAAGCGCCACTTAAAGGAACAGGAGCGCGCGATCATGAAGAAATTGGAGACGTATCAGGGCGTTCGTGACCGTCAGCGCGAACGACGAGATAAAACGGGCCAGCGAACGGTGGCGTTGGTTGGGTATACGAACGCCGGAAAGACGTCGTTGTTGAATGCGCTCACGAAGCGAAAGGAATACGCGGCAAACGCGCTCTTCGCGACGCTTGATACTCGTGTGGGAACTATGTATTTGCCGGCAATCGAAGGAACGGCATTGCTGTCGGATACCATCGGATTTATTCAGGGGCTTCCTCCGGAATTGTTAGCGTCGTTCCGCTCGACGTTGTCTGAGGCAATGAGTGCCGACGTGTTGCTTCATGTTATCGACGCCGCAGACGACAAGCGCGAAGAAAAGATTGCGGTCGTCGATGATATTTTAAAAAAACTTGGCGTGACGGATACACCAATCATTCGTGTGTTCAACAAGATTGATGCGTGGCATCAAGGATCTTTCCCAATGGAAGAGGGAATGATCGCGGTCTCTGCAAAGACAGGTGTTGGACTTGAACACTTGCGTGATGCTATTGCACACATCTTTTCCCCAGCGAAAAAATAATCGTGTTCACGTGGTTGCGGTATACTAGTGCCATGGATTCATCATCTGTTCGCAAGGTGCTTCGCCGCGGTTCCATGCTTGCTGCGGCGGTGCTCATGATTGGGGTGCCGTACGTTGTTTTTGCCGCCGACGCGAATCTTGCATCTGTTGCGTCAACGTCAGGACTGGGAACGGATAGCCTCATGACGATCATCGGACGAATTATTAACGTCGTCCTGAGTGTTTTGGGCGTCATATTTTTAATTCTCGTTGTATACGCTGGAGCAATTTGGATGACTGCTGGCGGTGACGGCAAGAAGGTCGACAAAGCAAAGGGAATTTTAATCAACGCCGTTGTTGGGCTGATCATTACCATGTCGGCGTACGCAATTTCCGTGTTCGTGATTAACTTGCTTTCTGACGCGACGGGCGGAAGTGGCAATGGTAGCTCATCAGGAAGCGTTTCAGTTGAGAGTCTCTCGAATTCGTTAGGCTCCGGAGTGATTCGCGACCATTATCCTGCTCGCGGCGCAACAGACGTTTCACGCAATACACGAATTTTTGTAACGTTCCGCGACTCCATGGATCCGTCATCGTTCATTACCGGATATAACACGAACGGCACGCCATCAGATGTTTCTGACGATACCTCGGCAACAGCAATCGAGAGCGACAATGTGAAAATTTACGCTCGTGCAAGTGGCGACACGGCGGCACTAACCGACGTCGCTGTTTCATTTACCGACGACTTAAAGACATTCGTGTTTGATCCAACAGAATATCTCGGTTCTGCAACAGAAGATGTGACGTACGCAGTCTATTTGAGTGATTCCATTAAAAATACTGACGGCGACACCCCGGTCGATTCCGGCGGATACCTTTGGTACTTCACGACCGGAACAACAGTCGATGTTACGCCGCCAACCGTGGAGTACGTCATGCCAGCAGACGGCACCACAAAAGACAGAAACATCGTTGTTCAGGCCGTATTCAGTGAGGCAATTGATCCAACATCAGCAACAGGAACGCGGTTAAGCGATAGTGGGTTCTCGAATATCCAAGTGGTTGGTACGTCGTCGACCGCACCAGTCGCTGGAGAATACGCCATTAGCAACTCGTACAAAACCGTGACGTTTACCTCGACGGACGCATGCGGAACAAACTCGTGCGGTGAAACAATCTACTGCTTGCCAGGTGGGGAATCAGTGACCGGAACCATCTATTCCGCAACTCCAACAAGTAGTACTGATGCCACAGCTTCCGTCTTCCCATACGACGGTATTGTCGACACATCTGGAAACGCGCTCGATGGCAATGCTGACGGCTCGGTTGGTACAGACGACGATTATTCGTGGAGTTTCACCACAACAAACGATATTAATCTCGAGGCGCCGACTCTTGAGAGTATTACGCCAAACATCGAGGAAGAAGACGTTGCGCTTGATCAGCCAATCCAAATGACATTCGATTCGATTATCGATGCTACCACCGCGAACTCAAGCAACATCGTTGCGACAAACAAGGAAATGACGAGCGGGAAGAGTCATGAGATGTGGTACACGTTTAAAGTGACATCGCTCACTTCTGACGGCGAGGAAGTTCTTGTCGCCTCGCAAACGCCAGCGAAATCGCTCGTCACAATTTCTCACGGAACGTTCCTCGCGTCTGATGCAACGGTTCCGTTGTCGTACATGTATGGCGTGAGTGCGAATGAGGGCGTTCAAAATGAGTACCAAAACTGCTTTGTCCCTGGAGAAGGACCGGATTCCTCTGGGAATACCTGTGGAACAACAACAGCCGTTCCGTACTGTTGTAACGGCGTCGCACAAGCGACGGCCTGTACGCTCTTCTAAACATCTTCTGTGAAACGTCGTATTGCAACACTCTTTGCCGCAGGATGCCTCAGCCTTCTTTTCGGGCTTGGGGCATTTGGCGTTCATCCTTCTACCGCTTTCGCCGCCGACGTGGCAACGGATACGCTCACCACGGTTGGTGATCAAACAGGGTTGAGTGCGACAGATCCAAAAATCATCATCGGAAACATTATTCGAACCGCGCTTGGCGTTGTTGGGATTATTCTCGTCTGCGTTATTGTGTACGGCGGTTTTGTGTGGATGACTGCCGCTGGCAGACCAGATCAAGTCGATAAAGCAAAAAAGATCCTCATCAATGCCGTTATCGGACTCGTGATTATTCTCCTTTCGTGGAGTATTGCGACATTTATTGTTTCGTCCTTAACCAATGCAACCGGTACCGGTGGCGGTAACGGCGGCGGTGGCTCGGGTGGAACTGGCGGATACGGTTTGGGTGGCGGAAGTGCATCAGTATTTACGGTTACCGGTTTCTCGCCAGATGGGGCGGTGTCTATTCGAAACATCGTGCCACGGGTGACATTTAGCAAGTCTGTTGATAGCACAACGGTAAACGGGAATATCGCCATCGCCGACGCGTCAGGTACTGCGGTTGCTGGAACATTTGCGGCAAGTGGAAATACCGTGAAGTTCACACCATCTACTGCATGTCCAGAGCCGAATACAGATCGATTCTGCTTCGATGAGAGCGCGACATTTACCGTGACGGTTTCTTCTGGCCTTCTGAGTTCTGGTGGAACGGCAATCACTTGCGATACAACAACGCCGTGTACTGCGACGTTTACGTCCGGAACTGTTGTCGACACGAAAAATCCTTCCGCAACAATTTCATATCCTGACGGAACGGTTCCAACGGCATCAACGACAGATTTCCAGGTTATTGCAACTGACGATGCTGGAGTCTCTACCGCAGACTTCTTTGTTGACGATGAATGGCAGGACACAGTTCCTGGTACTGGGACGGTTGATGAAACGATCTCGACCATTATCGATACCTCGAGCTTTGTTGATGGCACGCGATACACATTCAAAGCAACAGTAACCGATCTTGCGGGCAACGAAGATTCTGACAGCCTTTCAGTCCGCGCAAAACCAGAATGGTGCTACAACGGTGTCGAAGATACAGATCTCGGTGAGACTGGCATTGATTGCGGCGGCGATTCTTCGCTCGCAACGTATTGCGGAGCATGCGACGGGTCGAGTTGTACTGACGACAGCGAATGCTCGAGCGGGTCATGCGTGGCAGGTGTTTGTACATCAAATCCTTCGATTACCGGAATCTCTCCTGAAGACGGCTCGGTTGGTACATATGTCACTATTTCCGGAACAGACTTTGGCTCAAATGCTGGAACAGTATTCTTTACTGACGCAGCAGGAACGGGGACAGTTGCAGCGAAGGTACAGGAACAATGCGCTGAGGGTTGGAGCGATACCCAGGTCGTTGTCGCTGTTCCATCTGGTGCTGGCGATGGGCCAATTACACTTACGAATGGCAATGATGTTTCAGATAGCACGAACGATGATTCTGGAGAGCTCGTTCCAAATTTTGACGTGAATGACACGGTGCACCCAAGCTTGTGTTCACTTTCAAAATCCTCGGGCACATCAACATCGGCGCTTACGCTTTCTGGCGCGAATTTTGGCGATGCGCAGGGAACGTCCACTGTTGCATTTTCTGCAATCGCTGCAGGGTCATACACATCATGGGCTGATGGTTCGGTGAAGGTAACCGTCCCTTCTGCAGCTGCCGGAGATTACGATGTCTCAGTCACTGTTGGAGGCGAAACGTCAAACACGCTTGCATTTGCGGTGACTGAAGCAACCACGGACGCTTCAACTATTACTGACGTTAGCCCATCGGAAGGTGGAATTGGTCAGTACGTCACCATCGCGGGAACGAATTTCGGATCTTCCGTCGGAACCGTAACGTTCACAAGCTCCTCTGGTGACACCGCAACGGGAAGCATCGATTTTCCAACCGCATGTAGCAGCGATTACTGGGACGCGGATCAAGTGATTATTATTGTTCCGGAAAAATTCGATAACGGAACCGCGCTTTCTTCTGGCGCATACACCGTTACGGTTACCAATCAAAAAGGCGTTACATCGTCGTCTGCAGACTTTACCGTCACAGATGCTGCTCCAACGCCTGGAATTTGTAGCATGACGTCGACGGCTGATGTTGGGGGCACAGTGACGATTTCCGGCGACCATTTTGCGCTATCAACAGATACCGTGACGTTCTATAATGGCGTGAAGACATTAACCGCGTCATCCTGGAACAATAATTCCATTACCGTTGTGGTTCCGGAAGGGTCCGTTACCGGCCCAGTGACCGTTACGGTTGCTGGCGTGGAAAGTAACTCTGCAAACTTGAGCGTTGGCGCAACGTCGACGTCGTCAACATCGACGGTTGCCGCGGCGTACGCGTGGGATTTCTCAACGGGAACGATTGCACGAGCGCCATCGGTGGTGAGCGAATGTTCTGCAGATACGGTCTCTGCGGTTCCAAACAATCGCTATTCTGAACAAGAAGAAATTTGTGTGAATGCGGTGGTATACGCTGAGTTTACGACGCTCATGAATGAGGCGACCGTTGAAGACGCGGTAACCGTTGAGAAATGTACGGCATCCGTCAGTAGCGCAACTGACGATCCTTGCGCAACAACAGATGTCGTTTCCGGCGTCGCGACAGCGGAGTCTGGCAAGACATCGACGCGTGTTACCTGGATTCCTGATGCGGACTTTTCTCCTGATACCACGTACCGCGTTACGATTTCTACCGGAGCGCTCTCGACGGAGAGCATTGCAATGGCGGCAGACGCGACATGGAAATTCACTACCTCAACCACGACAGACGTATGTGTTGTTGATCGGGTAACGGTAACGCCGTCAGAGGAATCGCTCACTGTCGATGGTGATACCGCGGGGTTCTCTGCAAATGCAGGAACCGGATGTGTCGTCGTTGATAGTTCAGATTACGCGTGGGATTGGTCTGTGGATTCGTACTCTTATGTCGATTTCTCTTCGACTGCGGATTCGAAGTGCGTCGGTGACCCAACAGCTTGCGCAACGCTCGAGGCACTTGCTGAAGGACAAACAACGGTCACCGCAACAGCAATCAATGCTGAAGGCTCGGGAAGTGTTTCTGATGACGCGACGTTGACCGTGAATTTCACTGATCCGTACGTTGCAAATTTTGCACCGAACTGTACGGAAGCGTGTACGAACGCTTCAGTGTACGCAACGTTTAATACCGCAATGACGGAATCAGATATTACGGCAGGAGATCACGTCGTTCTGTATGAGTGTACGAACGAGTTGTGCACCAATCTTACACGTGCCGATGCAAACCCGTCGTGCACGTTTGATGCATCAGATGCAACGCGTTGTACCGGATTTGCATTTAATGCATCGACGTTAGCTCCTGGGAAGTATTACCGCGTTATTGTGTCAGGAGATGTGACGAGCTCGAGCGGCGTCGCGCTGATTCGCACGAACTACGGATCTGACTATTCTTGGACGTTCCGCGTTCGTGAAGATGGGACGGCGTGTGCGGTAGAGCGCATTGATCTTTCACCAACGAACCCAGTTGTTTCTGCGGTTGGTGATTCGACGGCATTTACCGTTGAAGCGTTTGGAGCTGCAGATTCATGCTCAACATCAGGTCAGAAGCTTGCGGGAGCAGACTACGACTGGGGCTGGACCGATCCAATTCCTGACTCGGATCAAAATACAGAAACAACGGGGTATACCGCCGCATGGAGCACGATTTCCGGAGGATTGTTCGATGGAGGTGAGAGCACTATTGTCGAAGGATGCTCAGCGTTGTGTACGCCAATTGGTAGCTCGCCATTCCAAGCTATTTGTGGCGATGGTGTGCTCGATAAAAATGCAGATGGCAGTGGCGAGGAGTGTGACGACGGCGATGCGAGGGATCACGACGGTTGCTCGTCGACGTGTTTGTACGAAGGGTCTGCTGCTTGTGCGACGGCAGGTACAGGAACAAATTGCTGTGGCAACGGAACAATCGACGTCGCATACGCAAGCGAAATTGCGGAGAATTGTGATGACGGCAACACGGTTAACGGTGATGGTTGTTCGTCGACATGTTTAGCGGAAGGCTCTGCATCCGTTGGTGCAACGTGTGGAAATAATGACATTGCATTTGACGCAACAACGCATGCTGGAGAAGTTTGTGATGACGGAAATAACGCAAGCGGTGACGGTTGTTCGCGTCAGTGTTTGCCTGAAGGATCGCGAAGCTTGGCGTCGCTTGGCGGCGCGTTGTGTGGCGATGGAAAGATTACGTCACCATATGAAACCTGTGACGACGGAAATACCGCGGATGACGACGGATGTTCTTCGACGTGTGTCCGTGAAGGGTTGAGCGCATGTACTGCGACCGTGAAAAATAATTGTTGCGGCAACGGAACGGTTGACCAGAACACCATAACTGGCGCCGGTGAAGATTGTGAGAGTGCTGATGGGGCCGAAGGATGTTCTTCGACGTGTACGTTTGAAGGATCGTCGGTGAATTATGCAGAACCGTCAGTTTGTGGCGACGGCGTTGTTGGAACTGGAGAATACAGCTCATGTGAATCGACGAGCTCAACCGGCGATGGAAATACCGACGCTGTTCAGGTTGCGTACATGTCGTCTGACGCAGTGAAAGAAGTAAATCCTGAAACGCAGGAGGCGATCGCGACTGTGACGGTTTCTGAGGCGACTTCCGGGTTGTATGCAACCTCAGATTTTGCCTTAACTTGCGCAGCGTCGAACGACCAAGACTGTTCTGATCCTGAAACTACTGGTGTCGGCGATTCTCGCTGTTGTGTTGACCGTCCGACGTTGCAGTCGTCATCGCCAACCGGTGCATCAGTTTGTCGAAACGCCGCAATTAACGGCGTCTTCTCTGAGGAGATGAATAAGAGCTCATTTACGTTCTCAGAGACTTCGGGATCGACCACAACAACGACGCCGTACATGTATGTGAAGTTGAATCTGGCGTCCGGGGAGACGTGCCCGACGAACTACACAAAGCTCGCGATTGAAACGTCATCGTTCTTTGGGAAAATTGTCAGTACGCTTCGGACCTTCTTCTTGGGCGAGGACGCTGAGGCAGCTGCAGCCGCTGGTGCCGCAGATTCTGGTGACTGTATTTTGCCAATTGATTCTTATACGCAGACGGACATGGGTGATGGAACCTTCAAGGTGACGCTGAACTACAGCACCGCGCTTGAGGCGAATTCATCGTACACGTTAGTGATTGTTGGCGATGACGACACGACAGATAAGGCAACTGAAGGCGTAACATCGAAACTTGGAGCAGGAATGAACGGCACGCAGTCCGTGACGTTTACGACAGGAACAGATATTTGTACCCTTGATGTCGTTTCGGTTGATGACACTGACGCTGATAGTCCAAACACATTCACTACAACGAACGAATCGCACACGTTCACTGCGACGCCGATGTCATACAGTGGAAGCACTCGACAGGAAATTACGAGTATTGCTGGCGTGTATAGCTGGACATGGTCAGGGTGGGAGAGCAGCAATACATCGCTCTTTACCGCAACGCAAGGCAGCGCAACGGCCCTCGATACCGCGACTGTCGCTGCGGTTGGTGATAACGGTGATGCAACAATCGTTGCTACTGCAACGGTGACAGATTCGACTGGCGCAACTGCAAAGACGTCGACGGTTGACGGTACTGCTGATGTGACGGCGCTGCTGTGTGAAGATCCGTGGCCAGCGTTGTCGACATTCCCATGGACTGATGACGCATCGGGTGATTCTGGCGCCGCAGTTGGAACAAGCGGATACATGAACTTCGCGGTGTCGTACTGTAAAGATTACGGAACGGATAATGATGAAACGGACAATCTTCCAGACGTAAAAGTTGTTCTTGCTCCGTCGTCACCGTCATCGAAAGTCTTGAAGGAATACTTGTTCGAAATTGATCCATCATCGTCAACGGCATCTACTGGCGACGCGGGTGATGTTATTGGTGTGCGTATCGTAAGTAATGCCGATTACTTGAGCCCGATGGCGTGGTACGAAGCGCAAGGATTCACCGGAAGTCCATCAGAAACAACGGTTGATGGTTTCCAGGCGGTGACCGACGATCGTTCAACGTACGTCGCGATGGCAAATTCCACCGCGTCTGGTCTCTATTCGAACATTCTCGTCATTTCCTACAACGAAGGAGCGTCGGATGTTACGAAGGCGGTATATGATCAGATGCTCGAGAACTTGAGCTTCTTAACGAACGTCACCGATACTCCAGTCTGCAGCACAACAGCAAGCACATCATGTTCTGCTGACGCTGACTGTCCGTCCGGGGAAACGTGTCTGGACGACAAGGCGAAAATTATGCGCGACACTGCCCGCCTTGGAGACATTAAAGATGTCAGCATCGCGGTTGATGCCTACAGTGCAGACAATAAGACATGCAGTAGTACCACGTCCCAAAGTTGTGACGCGGATAGCGACTGTCCAGGCGATGAAACCTGTGAAGTGACGGTGCCTGCGTTGTCGTCAGGAACGTCAGTGCGTTCGTTGGCGTCGAGTGCGTGGAGTTCGTGGCAAGAGACACTTGGCGGAGCTGTTGATGCGACGTCACTTCCAACGGATCCGTTGAATGCGTATGCAGCATGTTCTGGATATGATTCTGCAACATGCGTGAATCAAACGAGCGGTTCGTATTCCTGCCCGGCCGGATCATTCGTGTACCACTATCGTTCTGTTGGTTCTCGCGATTACGAAGTCACAACAGAATTGGAGTACACCGCGTTGTCATGGGTGAATGACGTTGATGCTGACAGCACTGACAACGTGACGTTCTACACGTCTTCCTATTGCGATGGCGATGTGTACGGTTCATCGAGCACCTGTGGCGATGGCATTATTGGAACAAGTAGCTCTGGCGCGAACGAAACTTGTGAAATTGGTCAGGTTCATGCAGAAACGTGTACGACGGCTGATGGATCCACGGGAACAGCGAATGCAACATGCAACAGTACATGTAGTGGTTACGACGCAGTTCCAGCTGGTGCAACGTGTACCGCAACGTCATGTGGCGACGGTATTGTGAACGGCACTGAGGAATGCGACGACGGCGCAAAGAACGGCGAGTACGGCTATTGTGGTGATTCGTGTACGTTTGCAAGTGGTTCGTACTGTGGCGACGGTGTTATTTCTGGCGGCGAGGCATGTGACTGTGGCGATTCATCAACAACCGCAACATCAAGCTCTCGTCCATACGCTGGAAGCGCTGGGTCGTGTGTTGGCTATAACGGAGCGTACGGATCAAATCTAAATACCACGTGTGCATGGGATTGTTCTGGCCCTGCAGGCTACTGTGGTGACGCCACGGTGGATTCTGGTGAGTCGTGCGACGGCAATGCTGATGCGTACTCCGGAAAGATCTGTGCCGATGGCGTGACAAAATGTACGACTGACGCGGATTGCGGAGGTGCAACGTGTGGCGGATTATTAAACGGCGAGTGTCCAGCAGAAGGCTACTTGTGTAATGGTGGAACGAATGATGGCTACGTGTGTTACTCGCCATCGTGGTCGATTGCGGCAAATTACGTTGGTGATTACTTCTGTGAAACACTCGGTGGTGGAACATGTGAGCGAAATGCTCGATCGTATCAGACGTATCACACGCGAACTTGTGATGACGGGTCATCGACATCAATGTGTGGATGGAATGCGTGGGATTACTGCAACGCAAATGGTCAATCATGTGGAAACGGCGTTGTTGATGGTGACGAAGAATGCGATGACGGAAACGACATTGCAACGGATTCGTGTACAACCGCGTGTACGGTAAACGTTTGTGGAGATGGATATTTGTACTCGGGTTCGGAAGAGTGCGATCAAGGCACATCAAACGGTGCAGCATGTGACTCTGCCTATGAATCAACGTGTACTGCATGTTCAACGACATGTCATTACACGGTTTCTTCTGGCGAATTCTGCGGTGACGGCGTTATTAACGGTGCCGAGTACTGTGACGGTGCGGACGTTCCGTATGTTTGGTACAACTATTATTCAAGCACAAACGGTCAGCCGGTAAGCCTTGGATCATGTACCGCGGCACAGGCAGGCGATGGATACGTTGACGACATGGGTGGTCCATATACATACGTCGACTCTTCTGGTGCAACGCAATCGTTAACACAGATTATTTGTGCTCAGGTTGGGTTGTGTAATGGGGGGACAAATAACGGCGGAGATTGTGCCTCAGATAGTCAGTGTACGGGTGGGGGAGAGTGTGTGATGCCGGTATGTAACGCGTCGTGTAGCGCGTCATGTCCAACAACAGAAAGCACCACGACGCTTCTCCTGACAACGAATCAGCCTGGCGCAATCGGTGAAGGAGATGTTGATGTGTATTCTTACAGCACATCAAGCACGTCAAATACGCCGAACGCTGCGACTATTACGATTCCGGCATGTACCGTCGCAGGAAACCTTGTAGCAGACGTCGATTTTAGCGGCGTTACTCCGCCAGATGTGTATGTCGTATTCGTAACGGATCGATCAGGATCGATGGGGGAGACAGATATGACCGGCGGCGAAGAGCGTTTGGCGGTTGCTCGGGATAGTATTACGTCGGCAATTCAGACGTTGTTCGATGAGCTTGGTTCGACGGTGCAGATCGGCTTGGTGAGCTTTGATTCGACGCTGTACACCACAACGGGCTTTACGACGAGTGAACGAACGCTTACTGACGACGTTGCGGCATATACGGAGCGTGACGGCGGAACAAACACGTATCTTGGATTGGATGAGGCAAAGTCGCTCTTTGATGCAGCAGCTACCGGATCAAATGTTGCAAAGATTGCGATTCTCTTGAGCGACGGTCAGCCATCGGATAGTTCGACGAGCTCTGTTGATGGCGTGTCGGGCGCCACAACGTCGGCCGAAGCATTGATTGCTGCGGGATACGAAGTCTATACAATTGCCTTAACGAGTGATTCGACGCTGATCGATAACATGAACACATGGTCGTCGAACACGGTCTGCGACGCATCGACAGGTTCATGCACAACGGGAAATTCGTACAACACGAATAATCTTATTGATTATTCATTCGACGGCACCTCGACGGCTGAGGTTTCCGGCGCCTACGATTCGATTGTTGACTCTATCGTGAACGGCACCGCGTCTCTTATTTCTTCATCAGGTGGGACTGTGGTTGTGGATTCCGGATCAGTGAGCGATTCGCATAACATCACCCTTCCATGGCCAAGTAACTTTAGTTGTGATGGTGTGAGTGAACAGGAGGTTCCAATTCAGATCACGTTCCGTGGTGATGGAAAGATCAACGTCAGTAATGTCCATATTGATTACTGCGCGCCGTAATCGTACTTCCTCATTTGGCCGATTTTGGGCTTGTGACATCGCAAACTCGTTCAACGTACCGAGAAGTACGCCTCACGAGATTTGCTCGCCACGCACCCAAACTCGGCACAAATGAGGAAGTCCTACAAATAGAGCACTATGCCAATCGATCCGAACAACCAAAATTACTTTTCGCTCGATGAGCAGACTAACGGCGGCCCCACGTCGTACGCGAACGGCGTAACGTGGTGGAAAGAGCGCCGATATCAAAAGCAGATGCTTGTTGTTGCCGGCATTGTGGTTGGTGTTGGATTGGTAGGATATTACGGGTATCAAATGTACACGTTAACGCATGTCGATAGCGCAAAAGTTGAGCAAGCGAATGCCATACTATCGAACGCTGCTGCGTCATGTGCGACAGAGGTTGATCCTCAGGCATGTGAAGATCGCGCGCGCGCTGATGCGGCTCGAACAACCGCGGAACCGTCGGTGTGTAAGGGGCTTACTGATACTGCGCTTTCGGACTGTGTTTCGCTTATTGCACGCGATACCGCCGATGCGAATGCGTGCTCGTTATTGACGGGCGCTGATGAAACGGCATGTCGTGATAGCGCGACACTTGCTCTGGCGAATGTGGCGAAGAATTACGGATTATGTGCAACAATCGTTGATGTTGACACAAAGGCTGCGTGCCAGAGTCAGTTGCTGAATGCTGTCATTAGCGCTGGGCAGTGTGAAACGTACAGTATTCCGCAAGATGTTTGCGATTACCCAAAGGCGCTTGCCGCAATTATCGCTGCTGGAAATCCGCAGGGATGTTTGCGACTCTCAGTCGATCGTCAGGACGGATGTAGCGATATGTTTTCGTCATTAGACCAAGATCATGATGGACTGTCGCTCTTGACTGAGTACAAGCTCGGAACATCAGACACAAAAGCGGATACTGACGGAGACGGGTATACTGATGGGCAGGAGGTTTCTTCAGGGCATGATCCACTCAAATAAATAAGCCACGTATGTTTGAAGAAGAACCAAAGGATATGTTCGAGGGCGTCGATCCTGCTGCTGCCGCTCCGGCCCAAGCTCCAGCGCCAGCTCCGGCTTCTGCTGCGGTACCAGTTGAAGCTCAGGCTCCACAGGCGCCTGCCCCAATTGCTCCTCCACCAACACGTTTGCCGCCATCCTATGGCGCTGCGCCTGCGTCAATGCCAATGGAAAGCCGTGGCGGCGGAATGAAGGTTGTGCTTATTGTTGTTGGAATCCTTGTGATTTTCGGAGTTTCTGGATTCTTCGCGTATCGCATTATGGTTCAGCCGGCATCAGATAGTGGTGTTGTTGATGCTGTGCCAAGTACGGGCGTTACAAACACAAAAACGACAACAACTCCTGCGTCCACCTCTGGGTCGACAACGACAGATACTCCAACAACTCAAGCTCCGGTGCAGACGACAAATCCGGCATCGCTTCTTGATAGTGATGGCGATGGATTAACCAATGCTCGTGAACTTGAGGTTGGAACCTCAGTCACGAAGGCTGATACGGACGGTGACGGACTTGGTGATCGCGAAGAAGTTGAGGTGTACGGAACCGATCCACGTAAGCCCGATACTGACGGCGATGGATACTTGGACGGACAGGAAGTCTCGGGAGGCTACAATCCAAACGGATCCGGAAAACTCTTTACCGTGCCACAAGGAAGCTAAACTATGGGTCTTTTTGGAGGAAAGAAATCGGCCAGTGTCGTTCCGGAGGCTCCAGAGCCAAAGCCGGCGGACTTAGGCGTGGTGATTCACGTGATGCCGAAGGATTTCCTCGGAAAGGACGCAAAACTTCGTGTTGAATCAGCTCCTGCACCAGTTGCTACCCCTGTTCCGCAACCAGTCGCGGTTGCGCCAACTCCAAAGCCGGCGCTCACACCGTTACCACCGAAACGTCGGGTTTCACCCGCGCTTTGGGTTTTGCTCGTGCTTGTTATTCTTCTTGGCGGGGGAGCGGTCGCATACGTCATGCTGACGCAGTCAAAACCGCAAACGGTGGTGACGCCGACTACAACGACGTCCACGTTGCCAACAACAACGCCTGAAAAAACGCCTGTTGTCGAAACGCCGACTGCGCCGGTGCAATCAAAGGACAGCGATAGCGACGGCTTAACAGACATTGAGGAGCGCATGTACGGAACGGATTATCGTAATCCTGATTCTGACAGCGATACATTCCTTGATGGAAACGAAGTGTTTCATCGGTATGATCCAAACGGTCTTTCGCCATCAACGCTTTTGGACACCGGTGCGGTGAAGATGTTCTCTGATGCGACATTGCCGTTTACGGTGTATTACCCGACGGGATGGAAAGCATCCGTTGATACCACGAAGAGCGCAGTCACGTTTAAAACATCAGCACTCGCATCAGTGGTCGTGACATGGGGAATAAAAGAGAAAGACTTAACGGTTGAGGATTGGGTGCTTAAGAATGTTAAAGATATTGATATTACTACCCTGAAGTCGTCCTACACCAAAGAAGGCTATTACACGTTGCGAAGTAAAGACGATCTTGTTGCATATCTTGACTTGGGTACGACGGTGTATACCATGACGTATAGCTTGAATGGATCAACAGAAATTTCCTACATTCAAACGTTCGCCATGATGGTGAATAGCTTTCACGTTGCCCCATGATTACCCTTGATGTTGTTGACGACATTGTTCCTGAATCCTCGCGTTTGCCCGAAGGCATCTACCATCGGATTGTTGAGGTTTTTGCGCAGCGGCTGCCAAATATTCAGGGCACCATTGGAATTTCCTATGTTGATGACGAAGAAATTCGGCGGTTGAATCGTGTGTACCGACAGAAGGATTCGGTGACTGACGTTCTGTCATTTGCATCGGACTTTGCGGATCAGACGGGAACGCTTGGCGACGTCGTGATTTCGTTTGATCAAGCAATGCGTCAGGCAGAAGAGGGGGATATTGAGCTTGAGCTCGTCGACCTTATTGTTCACGGCATTCTTCATGTACTTGGTCATGACCATGAGAAGCCTGAGGATGCGGCGATAATGTTTCCGTTACAAGATTCCCTTGTTGGAACAATTTTATGATTTCGTTCAAACGATTTTGGAAAAGTTTTGCGCATGCCGTTGCGGGAATTGTCCGTATCGCCGAGGAAGAACAGAGTTTTCGTTTACAGATGCTTGCTGCGGCTGTGGTGTTTGGGTTGATGATTGTTATGCCGACGTTGCAGATTTGGGAACGGGTGACACTGACGCTAATGGTTGCGGCAGTGCTTGTTCTGGAAATTATCAACAGTATTTTTGAACGGTTAGCCGACGCTGTCGAGCCTCGGGTGAGCCCAATGGTGAAGGAAATTAAGGACATGATGGCCGGCGCGGTGCTTCTCACGGCGATCGCATCGGTTCTCGTGGGGTACCTCATTTTCTGGCCGCACATGGAGCCGACACTCACCGCGCTCTGGAAACTTTGGTAGAACTTCCTCCTTCGGCCCATTTTCGACTCAGATCATCGGAAACTCGCTCGACGTACACATGAAGTACGCCTCGCGAGCTTTCCTCGACCTTCATCGAAACTGGTCGCGAATGAGAAAGTTCTCCTATGTTATAATTCTGTTCGAGTTATGGCTGATGAAATCCTGACGGGTCTAGATATTGGGTCGTCGACGATTCGCGTCGCGGTCCTCCAAATGATGCCTGGCGAAGACGGAAAACCCCGTCTTCATGTGATTGGCGCGGTATCGTCGCCATCATTTGGCGTGCATCGTGGCGCAATTTCGAGCCTTGAGGATGCCGTTTCATCAATATCGAAGGCGCTTGAGAAAGCTGAGCGCATGACGGGTGTTGCTATCAACAGCGCATGGGTTGGTATTGCTGGCCAGAGTATTTTAGTTCAGGAAAGCAGGGGAGTGATTGGTGTATCGCGAACCGACGCAGAAATGCGAGAAGAAGACGTCGAGCGTGCTATGGAAGCGGCTCGCAGCGTTGCAACGCCAACGAACTATGACATTCTTCACGTCATTCCAAAGAGTTTTACCGTCGACGGCCAGCGCGGCGTGAAAGATCCGGTAGGAATGAATGGCATCCGGCTTGAAGTTGATGCGCTCATCATTGAGGCGCTTGCATCGCATATTAAAAATCTCACCAAGAGCGTGTATCGCACTGGCCTTGATATCGATGATTTAGTGTATACGCCACTTGCAACTGCTGAGGCTGTGCTGACACAGCGGCAGAAAGAACTTGGTGTATGTGTGCTAAACGTTGGTGCGTCATCGACAACACTCGCTGTTTTTGAAGAAGGCGATCTGCTTCATACGGCAGTGCTTCCGTTTGGTGGCGATCATATTACGAATGACATCGCGATCGGCTTGCGAACATCTATTGAAGTTGCGGAGAAAGTAAAGCTCCAATACGGACAGGCGCTGCCGGATCGGGTCGACCGCAAAGCGCAATTCGCGCTCGCCGACTTCGGGATTGAGGGTGAGGAAATGGTAAAACAGCGATTTATTGCCGAAATTATTGAAGCTCGGCTTGAAGAGATTTTCGAGGCTGCCGACAATGAGCTGCGAAAGATCGATCGTTCCGGCATGCTTCCGGTTGGTGCGGTGCTTACCGGCGGATCGGTAAAACTCGAAGGCGTTGTCGAGGTTGCAAAACGTATTCTCCGCCTGCCGTGCTCTCTTGGCATTCCAACGAGCGTCTCGAGCGTTATTGACGAGGTTCATGACCCTGCTTTTGCGACCGCTATCGGCTTGGCCGTGTGGGGAAACGCGATTCGTGGCGTTGGCAAAGGAAAGTTCTCCCTCGGCTCGCTTTTAAAGTTTAAATCCGTGGATAAGGTCGCTGACCAGCTCCGAAAGTGGATGAAGTCATTGGTGCCGTAA
>CAYROW010000009.1:23869-25202 GCA_964425965.1 uncultured Gammaproteobacteria bacterium | reverse complement strand
GATCCAATAGATCTGATCGCGGGAGGAGCTCCGGACGATGAATACGACTTCTTGGCGCTCGAGGTATTCGCCTTCGTCAAAACCAGAAAGACCGATGTCGAAACTCTTTCACGAGAGATGGTTCGTATTATGGTTAGGAGTTTTGGAGGAGAACAGGATATTCATCAAGAAAAGATTCGAGAGATCGCTGAGACAATTTTGAAGAAACCATTATGACGACAAAAGAACTTGTGGAGTCGATTCGGGGAGCTGGGGGAGTTGCGTGGTTTATTGGGGCATTGAACACGGTGCTGAACATGGGGATGTACCTTGTCATTCTCTCAAAGGGCGGGTCTATTTCTTTGGAGTATCACGTATTGTCGCTACTGAGTGTTGGGATGGCGTATGGTTTGTTTGTTTTAGGTCGAGCCGTGCGCAAAACGCCGGATCATACGCAAGAAAGACGTCTGTACCAGATGCTTGTCATTTACGTAGGGTTTATTGCCATGGCGGTGTTCATGGGCGTTTCTCCTTCGGTGTTTCTCATGGTGGGAACCGGATACACCGCGGTGACGGTGTATCGCCTAAAGAAACATGGTCCTATCGAGAACCTTCCTGCAGTTCTTTCGGAAATCACTCGGCCGAAAAAGATGACCGATACTGAGGCGAAAGAATATCGTAAGCGGGTGAACCGCAACACGTGGAAGACTGTTGGGCTAGCATTTGGGATTGTTTTTGGGCTTATGGCGGTATTCATCGCTTTTGCAGCATTTTTCCCTGAAGCATTTGAAGACAATAATCCAGCACAGACGCCGATTCATATAACAGATCCGAACGCTGCCTAGGAACAAGTGTTGGGTTTTGTGATTTTTTCGGTTTTTCGCTACAATCCAACCACTATGGCAACCAATCTTGAAACCATCGTCAACTTTTCCACGCAAAAAGGCTTTGTTTTTCCGTCGTCGGATATTTACGGCGGATTTGCGGCTACATATGACTTTGGTCCGGTGGGAATTCTTCTCAAGAAAAACCTGGAGGCAGCATGGCGATATTGGAACGTTACAAGCCGCACCGACATGGTGGAAATTGAAGGCGCAATTTTCATGCACCCAAAGGTATGGGAGGCAAGCGGCCATATTGCTGGATTTGCAGACTTGATGGTTGAGGATCTCGTATCGCATAAGCGATTCCGCGCGGATCATCTTATTGAGGATGCGGGAGTTATGGAGAACGCGGGAGCGCTCACTCCAGAACAGGTCGATGACGTGATCGCGGAGCATAAATTGAAGAGTCCAGACGGAAACCCGGTTTCAAAGGCGAAGCGTTTTAACATGCTCGTCAAAACACACCTCGG
>CAYROW010000009.1:15527-23769 GCA_964425965.1 uncultured Gammaproteobacteria bacterium | reverse complement strand
GGGCTCGCAGATAAAGCGTGGGAATTGTACGAAGGTCTTCGGAAACAGGGAATTTCTGCGGACTACGACGAAAGCGGATCCATCGGCAAACGCTATCGCCGACAGGATGAAATTGGAACGCCGTGGTGTGTCACTATTGATTACGATACTCTGGAGAACGGAACCGTAACCCTTCGTCATCGCGATTCGATGGAACAAGTTGGTGAAGGTGGACGAATTGCGATCGCAGATGTTGCGAAATATCTGTCTAAAGAACAGTTCGGAAAATAATATCCACAATGACTGTCGGACATGTTCCGACGGAGAATGAGAGAGATCGCGAAGGGAAATGATCGAAAATGCAAAACCGCCGGACATGTTCCGACGGTTTTGTGTTGTTTGGACGGAAAATCATTTGAGATATGTCTCTCTTCTTGGCACGATAAATGCAGAACAGTTCTGTGCACGCCGACGGCCATCGGCAGAAGAGAATTTTTAGGGAATGACGCATCGATTTTGCACGATCCGCAAATGACCTTCAGACGGGGATTTGCACCGGCATAATGGTTGAGTCTTCCGCGACTCGGAGAAAGGCATCGTGGGGACAGCCTTTTCTCCGAGTCGTCTCAGCGCTCGTCGGTTCCTGATTGCGATCTCCAGCAGTCAGGGACGTGGCGATCAATATCGGTCAATGCGTTCCCATAAAGAGGTGTGTCATGGTGCGTCGGATTGTGTCGATGGTCAGCATTGGCTTGATCATCGTCGTGATGCTCGAGATGTCTGGTTGTTGCGACTTCCAATGCGAAATGGACAAAAAGGTCGCAGAAAACCGCGAGAAATGGGCGGCGATCAGTCGTGGTGAATCGCGTGC
The DNA here is from genome assembly GCA_964425965.1 of uncultured Gammaproteobacteria bacterium. Classification (GTDB taxonomy): domain Bacteria; phylum Patescibacteriota; class Patescibacteriia; order UBA9934; family UBA9934; genus CAIKHN01. The sequence goes on along the minus strand of CAYROW010000009.1, from coordinate 22,919 downwards.
GGATACCGCGCAGTCGTCGTGTGGTAATGAGCGGGATTCCGGATTCGATACGGGGATGGATACGGCGAAGATCATGGAGGATGCCGAAGGTTGTGCGGAGCACACGTTCCCGCAATCGACGCAGGCAGAAAAGACGACGGCTGGGAACGGCTTCGTGTACCCCATGGATTCCATTACGTCGTGGAAAGACACGTACGATTACGCCGGATTCGGTGCGTGCGGAAGCAGCTACTACTACACGAATACCTGTCACAACGGCACGGACATCGGCGCATCTCGTGGAACGTCGGTGTACGCCATCGCGGCCGGAACGGTCGTGAAGGTGAGCGGCACGCAGAACTCCACGTGTTCTTCGGGGTGGGGATACGACTACGGTGGAAGCTCGACGTGCAACATGGCGGTTGCCATGCAGCACTACGCGGCGGATGGCACTCCGTTCGTGGTGGTGTACGGCCACCTCGTCTACGATTCCACGGTGTCGGTGGGGGACTCGTATGTCTCCGGAGAAACGATCGGGTCCATTGCGAACGACTACGACTGGAGCGCCACTTCCAGCACCTGGAAAAAGACGTCGAGCGCGCATCTGCACTTCGGGGTGTTCCCCGGGACGTCGTCGCCGTCGGTGACGAGCACTGCCGGGTGGGGAAAACTGACGTGCAAGGGTGCGAGCCAAAGTGCGTCTGCAGCGTTCCCGGCATCGTGCTCGAACAACGGATCGACTGCGCCCGGGACGTACATCGGAGCGAAATCCTGGGTGGAACCTCCTTCCGCGCCCTCGCTTTCGAGCCCTGGAAGCGGTGCGCGCGTGTCCTCTCCGGTGACCCTCGGCTGGTCCAACGGCTCGGGAACGTACCGGGTGCACATCATGGTCTGCACGAACTCGTCGTTGACGAGCGGTTGTATGAACCCTGACGGCGACATGACCGGTGCCGAGCCGTCGACGGCGTTCGCGACGTCCTACAGCGCGTCCCTCTCGAAGGGGACGTACTACTGGGCCGTTCGGGGAATCGCCTACCAAGATGACGGCGGGTGGGGGAGCTACAGTGCGGTGCGTTCGTTTACGGTGAAATAAAAACGGTTGAGGATACACTGATGTACTATCAGAGTATCCTCAACACTTCTCATATATTGTGTATTTTTATGCGTATATTCCTTCCGATTCTTGTTCTAACATCAATACTTCTTGGTGCCGGTTGCGTTCAGACGCTTTCACGATTTACTCCGCAGGAAATCGATACGACTTCTTGGAAAACATACACAAACGCTTTGTGCGGTCTGTCGTTGAAATACCCATCAGACGCGGTGTTTTCGTCACAAACAGAGAGCGAAGCGGTCATAACGACGCAGGAGGATATTGATTTTCAGAATGCTCAGGACGGCGAGGTTCCTCCGTCGTATTACGTTGGAGTGTCCTGTAAAGATCTTGCCACAGTCGTTCGTGAAAATGGGGACAACTTTACTAGCAGCCGTTCTACGATCACATCGCTCGATGAGTTCTTTGCAAAAAATACCAGTTCGACTATACAAAAAGTAGGAACAGCAGTCGTCGGCGGGCAACCAGCAATCGAGGCATTCATTGGCGCAGACCATCATTATTCCCTTTGGGTTTCGCGAGATCGAGTTGCGGTCATTGATTTCTCTTATGCCCAAAGCGCTGATGCATTGACGGCAATTCAAAAAGCGATTCTTGGGAGCGTCGCATTTGCTTCATTTTGAAAAATCTGGCATAATCTTCGCGCGGGGTAGAGCAGCCAGGCAGCTCGTCGGGCTCATAACCCGAAGGTCACCGGTTCAAATCCGGTCCCCGCAACCAAAAATACTCGGCTTTTCGTCGAGTATTTTTGTTGCTATACTGCAGCCATCTTATGGCTCATATTGTCTCGGTGGTGAATCAAAAAGGTGGGGTCGGCAAAACCACCACATCCATGAATTTGGCGGCATATCTTTCGCATTTAGGAAAGTCGGTATTATTGGTGGACTTAGACCCTCAAGGGAACGCGACGAGCGGATTTGGTCAAAGTCCAACTGATCTTTCTGGAACATATGAGGCGCTCGCAGGAACGCATCAGGCTCGTGATTTAATCATTGGAACAAATCATCCTGGTCTCGCCCTCCTTCCTGGTGGACCTGACCTTGCCGGTTCCGCGGTTGAACTCGTGACCGAATTTAATCGCGAGCGAAAACTTGAGGCTGCACTCATGCCAATTCGAAACGATTACGATTACATTCTCATCGACAACCCTCCATCTCTTGGGCTCCTTACAATTAATGGACTTGTCGCGAGCGATAGTGTGCTTATCCCGGTTCAGGCGGAGTACTATGCTTTGGAAGGACTTGGGCAACTCATGCACACGGTGAACTTGGTTCGCGAGCATATTAAGCCGAATCTTGGCATTATGGGTGCGGTGATTACCATGTTTGATCCGCGAACAAATCTCTCGAATCAAGTGTTACAAGAATTGTATAAGCATTTTCCGGGAAAGATTTTCCGATCAGTGATTCCGCGGAGCGTGCGTTTGGCTGAAGCGCCAAGTTTCGGAAAGACCATTTTGCACTATGATCCTGATTCGAAAGCTGCAAAGGCATACGAACGATTAGCGCGAGAATTTTTAGTCCGTGAAGAAGCCGGCGCTGCCGCCGTGTAATATGCAGAAGATTCAAGGAGGTTTGGGAAGAGGTCTTGGTTCATTATTGCCGCCTTCAGGGGGAGGGGTTTCATTTTCGCCTGCTTCCGAGCCTGTTGTTCGTAAGGAAGAAATTAAAGAAAACATCCTTCCACCTGCGGGGACGCCTGACGAGTTTTCGGTTGGACAAAAAGAGCAGAATACCGACCGTCTTCTTCGTATTTCTCCAAACGATATCGTTGCAAATCCTCGTCAGCCTCGTCATCATTTTGCGGAGGACGATTTGACGGATCTCATGGCGAGCGTGAAAGAGCACGGTATTTTACAACCGCTTGTCGTGTCCGTTCGAAGAGATGGAAAATATGAGCTTATTGCCGGCGAACGGCGCTTACGATCAGCGCGCGCGGTAGGTTTATCGTCGGTTCCGGTTATTATTCGTGACGTCAATGATCAGCAAAAACTTGAGCTCGCCCTTATTGAGAATATCCAGCGCGCCGACTTGAATGCCGTTGAAGAAGCGAAGGCATACAAGATGCTCATGGACGACTTCAACATGACGCAAGAGGACGTTGCCGGACGCGTCGGGAAAAGTCGCTCTCAAGTTGCGAATACGTTGCGTTTACTCGATTTGCCTGCAGATATGCTGGCGGCAGTTGTTGAGGGGCGTATCACAAAAAGTCACGCACGAACACTTCTTTCAGAGTCAAATGACGCTCGACGTCGTGAGCTGTTCGAGAAAATGCTTGGCGGCGGCGTAACGGTACGTTCGGCGGAGTCGGTAACGTCGCAACGCCATACCGTACAAAAAGATCCCAATATTCTCGCGCTTGAGTCTGCGCTGCGCGAAAAGCTTGGAACAAAAGTTGCGATTGATGTTCGAGGTGCAAAGAGCACGATTACCATTCATTGCTACTCAAAAGAAGATCTCGCGGCAATGATCCGACAACTCAACGCCTAAATTAGCGTTTAACTTTTCCCCAGAGTGAGGAAAGCAATCCGCGTTGTGCTTCATGAAGCGCTGCGCGGATTTTGCTTCGCGCGTGGCGTGTTTTAACAAATTTGAGCCAATCCTTATTTGGCATTTTCCGATTTTTATCAATGATAAGTTCGCACATGTCTCCGCTTTTCAGTGAGCGGTCGAGTGATGCGATTTCGCCATTTACTTTCGCTTGTGAAACTTTGTTGCCGATTTCGGTATGAATGGCATATGCCATGTCAATTGGTGTGGAATCTTCTGGCAAATCGATCACATCGCCTTTTGGTGTAAACACGAAAATGCGATCACGGAACATGTCGAGCTTCAGCTCGTTTAAGTGCGCCATGAAATCGTTTGCACTGAGTTCTTTTTGAATTCGTGAGAGCTCCTCCATCCATTCGACGTTGCGCTCTTCTCGTGTTGCGCCTTGTTTGTAGCGCCAGTGTGCAGCCACACCGTATTCGCTTTCTTCGTGCATGGCCTGTGTACGAATTTGAAACTCTAAAATCGAACCACTTTCGTCAAAAACCGTGGTGTGGAGCGACTGATAGCCGTTAGGTTTTGGTTGGGCAATGTAGTCTTTAATGCGGCCAGGAAGTGGGGTGTACACGCCGTGAAGAATGCCAAGAACGGCATAACAGTCCGTAATGTCTTTCACGACAACACGCATGGCAACAATGTCATACACCTTGCTCATGTCGTTTTTGTATTTCTGTAACTTTCTGTACAAGCTATAGCAATGCTTCACTCGACCGTGAATATCGAGGTAGCCAATGCTGTGGCGATGTAATTCTGTGCTGACGTGTTTCATTGCCCGATCAAGTGACGGCCCGAATTTCTTTACGCGCTCTTCAAGGAGATGCTTTGTCCAGCTGTATTCTTTTGGCTCAAGGTATTTGAAAGAGTAGTCCTCGAATAATCCACGGTATTCACCCATGCCAAGGCGGTTCGCAATTGGCGCGTAAATTTCCAAAACCTCTTTGGCGATACGGAGTCGCTTGTGTTCTGGAAGCGCGTAGAGCGTTTCCATGTTGTGCATGCGGTCTGCGAACTTAATAAAGACCACGCGTACGTCTTCGGCCATGGCGACGAACATTTTTCTGAGGTTTTCGATGTACCGTTCTTCTCCACGGTATTTCACGTGCCCGAGTTTTGTAATCGCGGCAACCATCGACGCGATGTCTGATCCGAATTCTCGGTCGAGGTCCTCAACGGTAAATGTGGTGTCTTCTGGGACATCGTGCAAAAGTCCCGCAGCGATAACGTTGCTTGGAAGTTTTAAGTCTGCAAGTTTCAGTCCAACAGAGAAGCAGTGAATAAAATATGGTTCGCCAGTTGCGCGGGCTTGGCCTTCGTGAGCAATTTTTGCGAATTCGAATGCTTTTTGGAGTAACGCAAAATCTTCCGGCCCGTAATGAGCGTCGAGGCGTCGCTCGAGATCTGCGAAATTCATCGAATCCATATCATCAGTATAACGAAGATAGGCTTTCTCGTGATGTCAGTCAATGAGATGATATACTGGATGCATGAAGTCACAACAAAATATGGATGTTTCTCAATCTGCGCTTCCAGAAGAGGCGCAATCGCTTGCGGTTCGGCTTGCCGAGGCACTTAGGGCAAGCAGCATGTCAGCACAGCAAAAAGAGGCCTGGGCTGTGCTTATTCCTGAGATGCGGCTCGACCAGCTCGCCGGATTTGCTGAAGTATTGGATGCGTCTGTCTCAAAAGCCATGCGCGCAGAAGTTGCTGACATTGTGGATAGTTTGCGGAAGATTCTTGAAGTGCACGCAGCGAAGCAAGCAGAACTCGATAGCACCTATATGGCCGGTGTGAGCAGTATTGTTCAGCGTCTTCGCGCCGCTGAAGCGTCGCACAAACATTCTTCATCCTCTCAGGCCTAAGCTGACGTTGTATGGCAAACGAACCAAAAATCGGAATGCGCGAGAGAGAGGAGCAAAGTATAGCCGGAGAGTTGGCGGAAAGAATCCAAAGGAGTTCTTCGAATTTTGAGAGCGAGCTTGGCGCAATTTTGAAACGAATCAAGAAGGGGAATGGCACGGTGGAAGATAGAGGCACTGTTGAGAATATTGCTCGAACGTGGGGCATCGAGAAGGGCAGAATGAAGAGCGTTACGTGGGATAATCAAGATCAAAAGAAGGCAACGGAGATGGCGATTGCGTTTGTTGAAAAACCATTGGACGAGGCTATTGAAGCCTTAAAGACAGCGACGCTTGCGGAAGGTGGCAATGAAAACGCCGGCGGAGAGGGCGAGAAAGAACGTCGCGGGAAGGGAAAACGGGCAGATCGTGATGAACAGCGATCTCGTCGAGACCGAAATGAAGAAAGGTACAAAGTCAAAGAAGAACAGAAGCCTCAAAGAGAAGGTGAAGTATCGTGGGACGAAATTTTTGAAGCGCTTGATGCGCAAATTGCCGGAGTTCATGATCTTCCGCTTGATGAAGTTGAGAAAGAGTTTGATGCGATCGCTGCGATTATCGCGCATTGGGATAATGTTATCGAGGGAAAAGTTCAGGAGAGCGAGGCGGCTGGAAAAGACGTGCCGTCTGAGCTCGTCGAGGCGCGACAGCAGCTTGTGATTTTCGCGGAGTTTCTTGAGAAAAAACGTAAAGGGTTCATCGAATGGCAAGAAGCGGAAGCGACCAGGCTTGCTGAAAGGCAGAAAGATCTTCCCGTCATGAATGCGTTTGATGAAAAAATTCAGAGTCTTCCAAAAAAGATGGAGGACGCGATTGCGTTGCCGATTACGACAAATGAAGAAATTGTTGCTGCAAGAAAAGCGCTTCAAGAGGTAGAACAGGAGTATGTGCAATACAGCGGTGAGTGGAAAGAACAGGTTCTGCCAATCATGAAAAAGTTCGAGAGAATTCCGCGAGAATGGAATGACCTCGCAACAAGGTCTCGAACAATGCGAGGAGAAATCGAGGGGAAGGGTAAGGCTCGTGATGCAGAGTTGAAAGAGCGGAGCCATGCGCTTCGTCAGGCGGAAATTGCGGAGATGGAGGCTGTTGCTGCGGAGAATCTTCAGAGGATTCGGCAGAAGGAGCAAGAAAAAATGGCGCAGGCAGAACAAATGAAAGAACGCTGGGAAAAAGAATTTCCACAGTTCTCGCTTCGCGTTGCGGAGAATGCAATCGCGCTTCTTGATGCGCGATTGTTGAGTGGCGATGTGCGTGTTGCAGAGCTGCAAAAAGTACAAGCTGCGCTTGTAGCGCTCGAGACTGATTGGAAGGGGCTTCGCGAGGCTGCTCCGTTCGTTGCTGACGGTTCGAGAGATCCTGTAGCAAGACAAATGAACGATCGGATCGCGAGAATGTTGAGGGAAGTTATGGTATTTTTGGCGCCTGACACATCGAAGAATGCTGCGCCGTTGGAAGGGCTTCGTAAAGACCTTCAGCGCATTGTTTATGGTGTCGATGCATCTCGCCATTCAGGTCTTTCTGAGGAGGACGTCGAAAAACGTACAGCAATTATTGACGGCGTTTTGAGCGGAGATCTTTCGCGTGAAGACGCCGCAGAAATGTTGTCGCAGGAGGAAATAGATTTTCTTGGGAGAGTAAAGAGTAGTGAGGTCATGAAGGCTCTCCAGCGAAGAGAGAAGACACGTTTCCTTTCAGAAGTAGATGCAGCGTGGAACGCTGTGCTTCATGCGGAGGGTTGGACGCAGCCTGATATGCGTCGTCGGGAAATTGCGCTTCGTGATGTGTACGTTGAAGCATTGCGCGCATCTGGAGAAAAGCAGGAAAAGATTGAGCATGCGCTCAATGAGCATAA
>CAYROW010000009.1:0-15427 GCA_964425965.1 uncultured Gammaproteobacteria bacterium | reverse complement strand
CGACGACCAACAAGCGCAGAAATTGATGCGATCGTCGAAAAGCAACGCGTAAAACAAATGTCGGGTAGCGCATCAGAAGGCGCTGATGACGATCTTGAAACTGCAGATATCGACAGTGGAGATGCGCATGAATACGACGGTTGGGAGCCTGAGGATTTCGCAACGCTCGCGGAGCGTTTGGCGGCATTGGATGTTGGAGAAGCGCTTCCAGAGCAAAAGAAGGACAATCGAAAAGAACTCGCAACGCGACAGGATAGGCAGATTCGCACACTCTTTGCCGATGACGTGTTTTGGAAGCCAGACGTATTGAAAGCGAAACGAATGAATAGGCTCGCGGTGCTTGTTCGCCAAATCCGAGAAGGCGCTTCACAACCAACGATGAATTCGCTCGAGGACTTGCAAGAAGATCGTGTGCAAGATTTCCTTCGAATTGCGGCAACATTTCAGAGCATTGCTGAGCTTGAATCGCTCATCAGAGAGGTTCGTGAGAAATTCGCGGCGCGATCAGAGTCTGCGGCTCCGACCGAAACTTTGGTTGAAGCTGCGCCTGAGGCTCCGGTTGAAGTTCGAGTCGAGCGACCGTCGGTTGAAGATCTGAGTGTATTACTCGATCATCTCAATCATCTTCGCCAGGCAGCGATTGACGAAAGCTATGTTGGTGCGCGTGAGGAGTTTGAAGAAATGAAGGCGTTGTACAGCTTGTGGGCGAAAGGTGGGGTAAGCACGGATCCGTTCCAAGAGGAATTGAAACAAGCATTCCCGGGATGGACCAAAGAAGATTTTGCGGAAGTCGTTCGTGAATTGTCGGATCTTCCTCCGGTTCCAAGGCCTGTCGTTCCAGTTCGTCGAGTGTTTCCTGTCGTAAAACCGGCTGTTGAAACGCCTAAACCTACTCCAACAACAGTTGAAGTTACGTACTCTCCAGAGCCCGTCGATTCTCGCCCGGGGCTTGAACGTTTTAACGTTCCAAGCAATCCTCGAACTCCGCCGCGATTCCGGAATATCGAGGCGCGTGCCAATCCGGACGCCGAAGTAATTTCGATGCCTTCGGTGCCAGACGACGTGCCTGAACAGCCGATGCGTCGCGAAGCTTCACGGCATCCCGAGGAACGTGTTTCGGGTTGGGCAAAGCGCATTCGGGGTTGGTTTGGTGGGGGAGCGATTGGCGATTACGCGGTGGAAAAGGTGACGGGTCAGCGAACGCGGAATGAGCGTGAAGGAAAGCGGCCGACTGAAGACGAGGCGAAGATCCGCGTTGCTGGCGGCGTTATTAGTGCGCTCGCGACAATTTTCCCGGTGAAGCTCTTCGCGAATGTTGGAATGTATCTTTCACAGGAGCACTTCGTACGAGAAGAGCGGGCGGAGTTGTTCGCTTCGTTGAAGAGCGTCCTTGAGGCGAATACGCGAATCGCGAAAAAATCAGGATCAGCACCTGAACAGATTCTGCAAGCAAATCTTGACGCGGGGAAGCGTGTTGAGCGCGCAATCGCAACATCTCCGTACCTCACCACTAAAGAAAAAGCGCAAATGACGCAGGAGATTCTCGACCTCGCGCAGATTTACCAAAAGGGAGCAGACGGAAACACTGCAGATCGCGATAGAGCAATTACGAGAGTTGTGATGAACAAAGTGAAGGCAATCATAACCGATCATGATGTCACGAAAGAAGGAGTAAACTCGACGCTGTGGCTGCTTGGCTATGCTGGTGATTTACCAATGGCGGAGACGTTGCGCGGCGTGTCGTACGCAGCAATATCGTTCCTTCAGCGATTTGAACGAGCGGCAAAAGCAGACCCGAGTGCGTCGTTTATTGAGAATACTGCTGATGTATTCCGTAACGCGTGGGAAACAACGTGGGGGCCGATATCGGAACAATTGAGAAACCGAGGAGTTGTTGCTCCAAACCTTGGCGACGCGGTGAATACGCTTGGAACTGCCGTAGGAATGGCGTACATCGCTATTGGTGGCCAGGTAGATGCTTTGCCAGGAATTCGTGCGGCGATTAATGACGGTTCTGGTCCGTCGCTTCGGTACGCGGCAATCGAGGCACAACGGCAGATTCAAAATGCAATCGACACCGTGCTTCCGGCGTTCGAGCGTGCCGCTCGTCGCGAGGCGTAATACAAACACGCGAGCCAAATGGCTCGCGTGTTTTGTTATTCGTCGTCGCTTGACGACTTTCGTTTCCATCGGCTCTTTGGCGCTTTTCGTTTCTTTGTGAGGAGGTCGATTGCGTCTTCGAGCGTAACGGACTTTGGATCGATACCTTTCGGGATGGTTGCGTTCGTTTTTCCGTCGGTGACGTATGGCCCGTAACGACCGTCCTTAATGACGATGTTTGCTTTTGTTTCAGGTTCAATGCCGAGCTCTGCAAGCGGCGTCATGGCCTTAATTTTTTTGGCGACACCGTCGGTACATAGACGAATTGCGTCTTCAAGCGTGACGGTTGCGGGGTGAAATTCTGGTGGCAACGTAATATTCACCGCTCCGCACTTTAAGTACGGACCAAAGCGCCCAACGTTCGCCACAATCTCATCACCGTTGGTGTGTTTTCCAAGGGTACGAGGGAGAGAAAGTAATTTGAGTGCTTGATCGAGGGTGAGCGTGTCGATGGTTTGGTTTTTCTCAAGGCTCGCGCGTTTTGGCTTTTCGGCATTCTTGTCTGATGAGAGCTCGCCAATTTGAACGAACGGACCAAACCGTCCAGTTCGTGCAACGATCATCTTTCCGCTTGCTGGATCGATCCCAATTTCTGTCACCTTCATGACGGTGTCTCGTGTCAGTTCCGCACCTTTTCCAATAATTGCTTCGTGGAATGGGCCATAAAAATCACCGAGCACCTGTTTCCATTGTTCTTCGCCTTCTGCGATTTGGTCGAGTTTCCGTTCCATGGTTGCGGTGAAATCGTAATCAACGATTTGTGGGAAATGCGCCTTTAAAAGATCAGTAACAACAAACGCGATATCGGATGGGTACAGCCGTTTTCCGTCGTCACGAAGGACGTAACCACGTGTTTCGATCGTGTTTAATGTTGGGGCGTAGGTTGATGGGCGGCCAATACCGTACTCTTCCATGACTTTAATGAGCGATGCGTCAGAATAGCGCGCTGGAGGTTCGGTGAAATGCTGTTCTGGGGTAACGCTTATTGCTTTCCCGATATTCTCGCCTTCAGAAAGTGTTGGGAGGATTTTGTCTTCCGATGCTTGCCAAACTTTCATGAATCCTTCGAACACAACAATGCTGCCGTTGCCGCGGAAGGTGTGATTATTTGCGGTAAAATCGATCGCTGTGCGTTCGAGTTTTGCGCTTGGCAATTGCGATGCAATGGTTCGACGCCACAGAAGGTCGTAGAGTTTCCACATGCCAGGATCGAGTGCTGCGCGGAGACTTTCTGGTGTTGCATTGACGTCGGTTGGACGGATTGCTTCGTGGGCTTCTTGTGCGCCTTTTTTGTTTGTTTGGTAGCGAACGCCGCCAGTAACGAGATCATTGCCCCACTGGGTTTTAATAAACTCTTGTGCTGCGGTAATAAATTGTTCACTGAGGTTTGTGGAATCTGTTCGCATGTAAGTAATGCGACCGGTTTCATAGAGCTTTTGCGCCAGCGTCATCGTTTGTTTTGCGCTCATGCCAAGGCGGTTGTATGCCTCTTGCTGCATGGTTGATGTGGTGAGTGGCGTTGGTGCTTTGCGGCTCGCTGCCTTTTTCTCGATGCTTTTTACAACAAAATCTGCACCATGGACTGCGGCGACGATCGCATCAGACTCTGCTTGGGTTTTGATATCGAGTTTGTCGATTTTTTTGTCGCCAATTGCAATAAGCTTCGTTGGGAACTCGGCGTTCGATTTTGAGAGGATTGCCTCGACGCTCCAGTACTCGTCGGTTTTGAACGCTTGTCGCTCCCGTTCGCGCTCAACAATGAGTCGCACTGCAACCGATTGTACGCGACCCGCAGAAAGTCCGCGCTGCACTTTGCTCCACAATAATGGAGAGAGTTCGTAACCCACCAAGCGATCGAGAATACGACGCGTTTGCTGCGCATCCACCATCCGCATATCAATATGACGGGTATGGTCGAGTGCTTCGGCAATCGCGGATTTGGTGATTTCGTGGAAGGTGATACGTTTTGCGGTTGCGGGGTCGAGCTTTAAAACCTCGGCAATATGCCAGGCGATTGCTTCTCCTTCACGGTCTTCGTCGGTTGCGAGGTAAATGTCATCGACGCTTTTTGCGGCGTCCTTTAGGGCTTTTACTTTATCCTTTTTGTCGGCAGGAATTTCGTACGTTGGGGTAAAGCCATGCTTCACGTCGACTGCCGTGCTCTTTTTTGGCAGGTCACGAATATGGCCAAATGATGAGATGACTTTGTACTCGCGACCAAGGAATTTGGTGATGGTTTTGGCCTTGGTTGGAGACTCAACAATGAGGAGTTTTGACATAGAGGAGGCGGTAGGGAGTAGCGCGTAGGCAGGAGGATATCGCGGACGATAGCATGATAGCAGGCTTTTCCTCAATTCTTCCTTACGAATTGCTTTCCCCCGATGTCCTCAATAACCCCCTGTAATTCAAGGCCTGTTAGCGCAATTGAGCCTGCGGTTGTTGAGAGTCCTGCCTTTTCAATGGCCACGTCGATATGGATGGGTTCTGCGCCAAGTTGAGCGAACAATGCAACTTCGTCTGGTGGTCGGCCAATCGGTAAAAAGGCGGTTGCGCTTGCCTTGGGTGCGACGTTCATACCGAAGACGTCAAAAATATCCTGTGCCTCTGTAACAAGGTGCGCGCCATTTTTGAGGAGTTCGTTTGTTCCTTTGCTTTTCGCGGAGTCGATCATTCCTGGAATTGCAAAGACTTCCCGGTTTTCTTCAGTTGCTGACGTTGTGGTGATGAGTGTTCCTGACGGAATGCCTGCCTCAACGGCAAGCGTGCCGTGGCACATGCCGGCGACAATTCTATTGCGGATAGGGAAGTTGTGTTTGTGAGGCGGCATCGTAAATCCAAATTCGGAAATGATTGCTCCGCCTCCTGCAAGGATCGCGTCGCCGAGTTGTTGATGACGCGGGTTATCAATTCCGAGAAAACCTGACCCAAGCACTGCGATAGTGATGCCACGCGCCTCGAGGGTTCCTCGGTGGGCGGCTTGATCGATTCCATAGGCTAGTCCGCTGACAATCACGATTCCGGCATTTGCGCAGTCACCGGCGAGTTTCTTTGCTGTGCGAAGTCCGTAGGCGGTGGCGTGTCGCGAACCAACAATTGCGAGATGTTTTTTGGTTTGCGATGGCAACGTTCCTTTCACAAAGAGGAGTGTCGGCGGCGTGTGGATGGTTTTCAGCATTTCCGGATATTCGTCGTCATGTATCGTGACCGCGCGAATGCCGTGTTTTTCCATTGTCTCGGTAAATGTGAGTGGGTCGCACGTTTGGCGAAAGAGGAGAAACTTCTGAACGTCGTGTGGACGAGCGCCGAGTGCTAAAAGTTCATCGCGTGTTGCGTTCCACGCGTCTTTCGCGTTGGAAAAATGTTCAAAAAGCAGGGCGTTTGTTTTTGGTCCAAAGCCGGGAACATTTGCGAGTGCAATGGTGTATGGCGAGGTCATGAACTCTAGTATAATCATGCTATACTTTCTTTCGTATGCGGAAGTTCACGGCGTGTGTTCGGTGGTTAGCGAATTGGTTTGCAAATCACAAGGCAGCAACGGCGCTTGTACTAGCGGTGTTGATTTTAACGATCCCGTCTCATTACTCGTTTGCACTCGGGGAGCTCTTCACGAAATTCGCAACAAACCCAATTGACACCACAATGATCACGCTTGCGGGCATTGTTCAGGTCATTACCGGCGCGATTGGTCAGGCAACGCTCGCGTTAATTCAGATGGTGGTTATTCCGGTCTTGGGTTACAACGGTTTTTACAATAGTCACATCACCAACCTTGGCTGGTCGCTTGTTCGGGATGTGGTGAATATGTTCGTGGTTGTCGTCCTCATGGTGATTGCGATCATGACGATTATCGGCTACTCCGCCGCAAACTGGACGCAGCAACTTCCAAAGCTGTTTATCGCAATCGTACTCGTAAACTTCAGCAAGCTCATTTGCGGATTCCTCATCGACGTTAGCCAGGTCATCATGTTCACGTTTGTGAACGCAATCGTTTCTATTGCTGCTGGAAACTTTGCATCGATGCTGAGTTTGAATACGTTTGGACAGTTTGGCTCAGATTTTATCGATAAGATTAATGCGAAAGGCACAGGATTAGAGGCATTTGAGTTTTTGATGGCTGCATATTTGCAGTTCATCGTTCTTTTAGCGATTCTTGGTGTCATCTTCCTCCTTGCTGCGGCGTTTGTGTGGCGCATCGTTATTTTGTGGGTGCTCATTATTATGTCGCCGTTAGCGTTTTTCATGATTGGCGTGAAAGACGTTTTTCATGCTGCGGAATCGAGCTATAAAACATGGTGGTCAAAGTTTACGAGCGCACTCACGTTCGGTCCAACAATGGTGTTTTTCCTTTGGCTCGCACTTGCGGCATCGTCAGGATCAAACCTCGCGCAAACCGAGGACTTCCCAATGCCAGAAACGCAAGGCGACGCTGGTATTCCTTTGAAAATGTTCGACTTAAACAACTTCCTTGGCATGTTCCTGGCGCTTGCAATCCTTCTTGCCGGCATGCAACAGGCGTCGGCAAGTGCCGGAGCATTGGGTGGCTGGGCAGCGAGTGCCTTGAGTGAAGGAATGGGAACAGGGCTCCTGAAGGGTCTTGCGCGACCGGGAAATTCCGCAAAACGCCTTGGACGTTTTGGAGTGAGTGGTGGAAAAGTTGCCGGTGTTGAGGTTCCGGGTTTGGCGAAAGTGGCGCCTGGCTTAACACAGAAACTTGGAAAAGGCTTGGCGAATGCTGGAACGGACTTAAGCAAAAAGCTTGGCGGCGGCGTTATCGCAAGTGCGGTCGGCGGATCGCTTGCAAGTGCCGGAGCTTTTGTTGCGCATGAAGGCAAAGAAGAGCGGAAGAAACTCAACAAAGCCGGTGCTGAAGTTGCTGAGCACATGACCGACGACCAAAAGACGGCATACAACTTGGCGAAGGCTGATATTGCGGCAAGTGATGCAGATATCGCTTCTGGAAATGCGAGAATTTTGGCGGCGCAGAAAACGCTTGCAGATAAAGAAGCAAGTGACGATCAGAAGAAGATTGCGGAAGAAGAAATTCAAGCCGCAAATACTCTTATTGCCGCTGCAAAGCAGCGGAATTCTGGAGCAGCTGGTGTTTTGGCACAGTATGGCGGAGAGGTGCATGGTGCACGTACAAAAGAGCTGGTCACAAAGGAAAAAGCGCAAAAGAAGCTCCGCGAGGAATACGAGAAGAAATACAAAGATGCTGGTGCGGGCAATTACAAGGAGCTTGCTGCAAAGGATTACAACGCGGTCATGGCGCAAGAACTCGCGTTTGCATCGTCTGACGAAGGTAAGGCGTTCCTGCAGCTGTCTGGCGAGGAAAAAGATTCTGTTGAGGATACCTACACCGCAAATCCACACCTTATTAAGGCAAAGGGTGGTAAGTCTAAGGTGGACATGATTAAGGAGCACTTCCAGAAAATGGAAGACAAGAAGCGCCTTAACGTTGGTGCAATCAGTACAAGTGCATTTGCTGATCCTGACGCACGGAAGGCGATGGAAGGGTTTAAGCGAAAGGATAAAGATGGCGTTGAAACGTCGGTGTGGTCAGATTTGGAATCTGGAAAGGGAACAATCGCTCAGCGTGATGCTGTTGTCGCAATGATTTCTGCTGACGACGTTCGAAGCGCTGATAAAGGTGTACAAAGTGTTGCATCCCTCGTTCGTGCTCATGCCGTTGCTGACGGCGGCGACGATCGCCGAGCAGCAATTCTCGAGCGCTTGAATCAGCCAAACGCTGGTGGTTTGCCAGGATCTGTTCATGGCGCAGTATCTGCGGCGTTGTTGAATTCAGACAAGGGATACACGCCTCAGCAAGTGCTTGGAAGCGGATTTGATGGAATGGTTGGTCAGCTTGATGACAGCAAGGACACAAAGAATCCTCCGGAAATCGTGAACCGCGCAATGGCGATGGTGACTGCAGACGCGAAGACCGCTCGCTTCTTTGATGGCCGTGTGGCCGATGTTCCAACGGCGGTGTCGTTTGCAGTTGCTAGTGCAACAAAGAAAGATGACATTCGCAGGTTGCAGCGAGTTATTTCAGAGAAGGCAGGAACATCAGAGGCGCAAGATGCAGAAAAGGCGTTGGAGGTTATGGGAAAGGCGGTTACTGCAGAATCGAAGCGTTCAACAAACTTAAAATCTCGCGCCGATCAACTGAAAAATCTTGCACAAGAACTTGGTGTCGAGTCGCATTATCGCCATCGTGATGACGGCAAGACTCCTCCGTCAGGCGGAAGCACGCCTCCTCCAACAAGTGGCGGACCATCCGGCGGCAACGGTGGCGGTGGCAACGGCGGTGGCGGAAATTCCGGTGGCGCTGCGCCTTCATCAAACAGCGGATCGGCATCTTCGTCCGGTGGGTCTACTTCTTCTAATTCCGGAACACAGACCACGTCGGCACAGTCTACTCGCCCAATTCGAACAAGTGCGGCTGGAACTTCTGCGGAATCAAGACAGCCGAATGTCTATCGGAGCGCTTCACCGCGACGATCTTCCGCGACGGTGTACACAGACTCTGATCCAAGCAAGGCCGGGCAACGCATGACTCCGGAACTTCGAGCTCAATTCGAAGCAAGGCAGGCTGCGCAGGATGCTGCAGTATCAGCGGAGGCTGAGGCTGCTGCTCGTTACAATGTGATGACGTCTCCTGAAAATAGAGCTGCGAATAATGCCGCGTTTGCTGCTCGCCGAAATGCAACCCTTCCTCCAGAATCTCGAGCGCCAAGGTCGTAAATGCCTAGAGGTCTATGTCCATTCAAGATCTGCTGAAAATTCCAACGGTGCAGGCGTTTCTTGTGGACGGTTCAGTGATGACCGTTTTTGAGGCTATCTTGGGAAAGTTTGCGTTACCAAAAGAACGTGCAATGGAATTGCTCGACTTAACTGATGCTGCGCTTGACGGAACTATTACGGTTGATGCGTTTCCAGATTTACTCGCGCAAGCATTTGGCGTTGAGGTAGAACGCGCAAAACGGATGGCGTGTGATGTTGTAGGCTTTCGATTGTTGCCGCTTGAGGAGTACGTTCCTGGCGTTGCGGCGCAAATTACCGCCTGGGGAGGGGATTTGAGTAAATATCCAAAGTCAAGAGTTGGAAAAACAAAGATGAACGCAGAGACATTTGCAAGCCAACTCGATGAAAAGCTTGAGTTAAATTTTTCAGAGGTGCTTATTAAACGTTGTGCGTACTTGCTTTCCGCGTATTGGAGGAAGGAAAAAACAAAAGAATCAACGGTGACATTTTTTTCTCGCGCAACAACGATTGGCGGGCTTGGGTTGTCGCCAGACCTCGCGCAAAAGCTGCTTGCTGAGATTGATGGAAGTCGAGACATGATTGATATCGTCGATAGCGCAACGGTTGTGAATACCGGAGAGGAAGCGGTGAAGGAGATTGAGGAACAATTTGCCGTTCCCGTGGTTGATGATGACGTTTCTGCGACGGATGAAAGCACTCCGAAAGCAGAAGGAAGTGAGAAAGCTGTTTCAGAGGGAATATCGCACGAGCTTACCGCCGAGCTTCCAATAATTAACGCGCCAACAAAACCCGCGGCAACGAGTCATATTGACGACGCATGGAAGGGTGAGTTAAAGGCAGCAGAGAAAAAGGCAAGACAAGTGGCGTCGGTGGATTCGTCGATGGCTGTTGGGGAAAAGGCGCAGACGCAACCTCCTGTAGCGGCACCAACGAACGATATTCTCGATAAACGTTTTGCCGCATTAACAAAAGATGCTTCTGCTGAACATCTTGAGCCGATTCTTCCGGAAGCTCGGGTGAGCTTAGCTCGGTCGGTAAAGGAAGAGGTCGCGCAGCAGGCGCAGGCAATTCCCGAGGAAAAGCTTGTTGATGCAGCAATTGCGAGCCGACCAGAACCCGTCAAGCCAATGTTCACTGTTGGTTCTGTTGTGCCGCAGCAAACAGGAAAGCCTATGACAGACATTCAGCCGGTGAAGCGACTTATTGGCCCAATCGATGAACTTGGCGGCATGACCCCGGTTGAATTCCGTCGGCTTTCGACCGTTCCTGCTGATGCTGCGCAAAAAATTGAAGATATTCTCTCGACGCTTGAGTCGCAGTCGTACGAGGAGCGTGTGAAGGGCGTAAAAGCGTGGCGTCAAAGTCCGATGAATCAGCTGTACATCGCAATGACAACTCAGGCGCTTTCGCAGGGTGTCGGGCTCGCAGAAATTGCCACACGACGACGAAGCGCCGGTGAGGAAAGCTTGAGTCCGGCAGAGATTCGCGCGATCGCTGCGTTGAATGATCGTCTGCGATTTTAGGTGATATACTTGGGGCATGGCTGGTCAGAATCAATTTGTCGTCCCACAGTTTCTTGACGTGGAATCGAAGATTATCGGGCCAATCACTGCTCGGCAGTTTTTAATTATGCTCGGTGTGCTGTTAGTGGAATTCGTGATTTATCGCGTCTTCCTGAATTTGCTCTTCGTTCTTGCATTTGGTGTTCCGGTTCTTGCGATTGGTTTAGCGTTCGCGTTCGCAAAGGTAAACGGTCAGCCGTTTCACTTTATTGTGCTGAATTTTATTCAGACGTTTCGCAAGCCGCATTTGCGCATTTGGGATAAAACTTTAAGTGACGGAGACATTCGAACGTTTTTACAGAAGCCCGAAGAGGAAGTAATTCCTCAGAAAGTGCGCAAAGCGCCACTGGAACGCTCACGTTTGAACGAGTTAACGCTCGTGGTTAATACGGGAGGCGTGTATCAGTCTGACGAAGACGTGTAAATCTATGGCACACGCAAAACCAAAATCTGGTCAGCCAACGCAGCGTTTTTTAGATATTGCAGAAATTCGCGAAGATTGTGTGGTCATGAAAGATGGCACGCTTCGAGCGGTGCTTATGGTGTCGAGCATTAACTTCGCGTTGAAGAGTGAAGACGAGCAGCAAGCGATTATTCAGGGGTACATGCAATTTTTAAACGGACTCGAACACCCATTGCAAGTAGTGATTCAGTCACGAAAAATGAATGTTGACGGGTATCTTGCGACGCTGAAAACGCAAGAAGAAACAATTCACAACGAACTCCTAAAGACACAAATTCGTGATTACACGTCGTTTATTCAGGAGCTTGTTGAGCTCGGACAAATCATGCAGAAGCGATTTTTCGTTGTAGTTCCATACGATCCTTCTGAAGGAAGCGAAAAGGGAAAGGGTTTCCTCACAAAGCTTTCGAGCGCATTCTCGCCTGCGAAAATTATTAAACTGAACGAGAAGAATTTTCAGGATCGTCGCGGGACGCTCATGCGTCAGGTGTCGACGATTGCCTCGGGTTTGGGGAGCATGGGGTTACAGGTTGCGCTGCTTGATACGCAAGGGCTCATTGAGTTGTATTACTCCTCATACAATCCCGACGTTTACGATACAGAAAAACTTGTTGACGTTGGGAAGCTTCGCGTCGAAACCCATTTCTAGCGTATGGCATTTGATTTAAACAATCCAAAGGACGGAAAAGTTGCACCGCCAGCGCTTCAGCCGAAGCCGATTTCCGAAGCTCAGGCGCGCGCAATGCAGGAGCGCACGACGCTTGAAGAAGAGCGAATTTATCGTCGTGGAACAGTGAGCGTGCGCGATTTGATCGCTCCGTCATCGTTTGAGGTTACGTCCGCGCATTTGCACCTGGGCGACATGTACGTCAGGACGCTTTTTGTGACGACGTACCCGCGGTATGTTGGTATTGGATGGGGCGCTCCGGTGATTAACTACAACAGCACCATCGACATTGCGATGTATTTTTACCCAATCAAGCCGGAGGTCATTTTGAAGCAGCTCCGAAATAAAGTTGGTGTCCTTGAGGCGCAAATTATTTCAGACAACGAAACAGGAAAGCCCCGTGATCCAATTCGCGAAACTGCGTTGCGGGACGTCGAACAACTTCGTGACGACTTAACACAGGGAATTGAACATTTCTTTCAATTTGCGTTTTACGTGACATTGTACGCAAAGACGCCTGAGGAGCTTGATAAGCGCACCGAGGAGATTGAATCGATCTTCGGACAGAAGCTCATTTACTCGAAACGTGGCTTTTACCAGACCGAACAGGGGTTCAATTCAACGCTGCCGCTCCTAAATGATGAACTTGCGATTACGTTTAACATGAATACGTCGCCAATCGCGTCGTCGTATCCATTCATTTCATCAGACGTGACGAGCGATAACGGTATTTTGTACGGCATTAATCGCCATAACAACTCGTTAATTTTGTTTGATCGTTTCAGTTTGCAAAATGCGAACTCTGTCGTGTTTGCAACGTCAGGTGCTGGAAAGTCATATGCGGTGAAGTTGGAAATTCTTCGTTCGATGATGATGGGAATCGATGTTATTGTTATCGACCCGGAAATGGAATACCGCCAGTTGTCCGATGCGGTTGGTGGGACATACATTAACGTCTCCCTGGCATCGGACAGCAAAGTGAATCCTTTTGACTTGCCGCGCGCAAAAGGTGACGAAACATCAGTTGATGATATTTTGCGAAGTGCCGTCATTACGCTGAAGGGTTTGCTTCGGATCATGATCGGAAAGCCAACTGGAGAGAAGGGGTCGCTGAGTTTTACGCCGGAGGAGGACTCGTTGCTTGACCGTGCGCTGCTTGAGGCATACGCGAAACGCGACATTACGCCGGATTTAACAACGCTTGAGGGCATTGCTGACTACCCAATTCTTGAGGATCTGCTTCAGGTGCTCCAAGGTATGAATGGCGGCGATAATTTGGTGGCACGTCTTGAAAAGTTCACGAGTGGAACATTCTCTGGGCTTTTGAACTCGCCGACAACGGTGGAAATGCGCAATCAGCTCGTGGTGTTTTCAGTTCGCGATTTGGAAGACGAACTTCGCGCGATGGCGATTTATACCATCGTGAACTACATCTGGAACGTGGTGCGTTCAGAGCGAAAGAAGCGCATTCTCGTGATTGATGAAGCGTGGTGGCTCATGCAGAATGAGGATTCCGCAAAGTTTATTTTTGCACTCGTGAAGCGTGCGCGAAAATATTATCTTGGCGTCACAACAATTACGCAGGACGTGAACGATTTCCTTGGTTCGTCGTACGGTCAAGCGATCGTGACGAACTCATCGTTGCAGTTACTCATGAAACAGTCTCCCGCAGGAGTCGACCGTATCGCTGAGACATTTAACCTCACGCAGAGCGAGAAATATCTTCTGCTCGAGTCGGCTGTTGGTGAGGGAATTTTCTTTGCCGGCCAGAAACACGCGGCAATTAAAATTGTTGCAAGCTATACGGAAGATCAGATTGTGACAACGAACCCGCAACAGCTTTTGGAAATTGAAAATGAAAAGAAACGTCTTGCTGCAGAGCAAGCTGAAGAACGAAATGCCTAAGTATGGAACGCAAAACGAAAATTGAAATCGCGCTCGCCGTTGCTGTTCTCTTGCTCTTTGTCGCCTTTCTCTTGTTCTGGAAACAAAAAGCGGTGACCCCGTCTGCGACAACAACAGAAAAGACGACAATTACAACATCGTCGGACAAGACAACGGGAACATCGACTGATACCACGACGCAGGAGACTCCTGTGGTAAAGGAGACGTCGGCAATTACCGTCGCGCGAACGTTTGTGGAGCGTTTGGGAAGTTATTCGTCCGAGGCTGATGCAGCAAATATTGAAGATATTTTGCCAATGGCGACAACGGCATTCCAAAAGAAGCTTGAAACGCTCGCAAAGCAAGCACGTACTTCTGGTGACGGATCGTATTACGGCGTTTCGACACTTGTTGTTACTGCGCCAAAAACATTGAGTTCAAGTGCGACGCAAACCGTTCTTTCGCTGACAACGCAGCGTGAAGAAACTGTCGGTGATCCTGGAAGTACAACGGTGAAGTACCAATCAATCACCATCACACTCGTAAAATCTGGAACCACATGGCTTGTTGATGGATATTCCTGGAAAGACGGTGTGTGATTTGGGATGCCGTATTCCCACGGTATTGTGTGAATTGCGGCACGGAAGGCGTGTTATTGTGTGCTGTTTGCGCGGCGGATGCATCAATTGATGGTCCGCCGTTTGCGTATGCGAATCCAACAATTCGAAAGTTGATTTGCGCATGGAAGTATGACGGAGATGAGAGCGGGCTTGAGAAACTCGTGTGGTTGATTCAGTGGAGGATGGCGTTATGGAAGGGGATTGTTGAAGCGAAGAAGATTGCGGCGATTGTTCCGATACCGCTTTCGTCTTGGAAAGAACGGATGCGAGGGTTTAATCAGGCGAGAGACGGAGCGCGAGCAATCGGTGAACTGTTGTATGTGCCGAGCGTTGAACTTCTTGAACGAAGCCATCGATGGTTCGCGCAGGCGAATACGTCCCACGAATTACGAAAGAAAAGTTTTGCGAAGAATCCATTTACCTTGAGACAGGGAGTTGAGATTCCAAAGAGTATTATGATTTTTGACGATGTTGAAACAACAGGAGCGACGATGGCTGCTGCTGAAGAAGTATTGCGCAATGCAGGCGTTGAGGAGATTGTGAGAATAAGTATTGCGAGGGGGTAATGAACTGGTCTGGTCTGATGCTTGGAGTGGGTTGGGAGGGGAGTCGGAGGGAGGGTGATTGTGAAGTGACCTTGGATAGGGTTGTAGCGGGGATCGAACGGAATTGGCGAGAGCCTGGGGGTGTTCGTTTTGAACAGGGGGTATTGCAAACGCAACTGAGTTGCGTTATGGTCAATGACGTATGAAACTGGAAACACCCAGAACCGCGGAACTTCGCTACAATCTTGCCGCAGAAGGTTTTCGCATGACGAAGCTTCGGAGAGCGCTTCTCGAGATCTTCGCGAAGAATATGAAGCCGTTTTCCGTGGACGAAATTCGGACTCGGCTCAAGAAATTCGATATCCCCGAGGTCCACAAGGTCACATTGTATCGAGAGCTCGAGGTTCTCGTCGAGGCTGGCGTCATCGTTCAGATCTACTTCCATGATCAGGTTCAGCGGTACGAATTCGTCGAGCAGAATCACCATCATCACATCGTCTGCATCAAGTGTGATGCTATAGCAGATATCGATGTCGCCGATCCGTTCGACAGACTCGAGGATAAAGTTGATAAAAAGTCGAAGTTCACGATTCTGCGTCATTCTTTAGAATTCTTCGGTCTATGCAAAAGCTGCGCGTCGCTTTAGGATTCTCTCTTGCATTCATCGCCGTCTGGATTGCGGCCTTCACCTACATCGCTCTCTTTCCAGAGAATCAGATTCCCGATTACACCAAAGACGACGGGAAAGTTTCGATTGTTGC